>JAJXXM010000295.1 GCA_021781095.1 bacterium | reverse complement strand
AGTTCCGTAGCGTGTTCTCGTTGTCGTTCGTTGTGTAGCCCCCGGATTCTGAGCCAAATGGAATTGTGGTCTCTGAGGCCAAGAGCCTCGAACGAGGAGACCCTTCTTGTGAAAATCCCGCTTTACCGAGTCCCAGATCGTCACGATCCTCAAGGAGCATGACGCGACGGGCAAGACGGCCGAGATCTGCCGTAAGCACGGCATCCACGAGAACACGCTACGGAACTGGAAGGCCAAATACGGCGGCCTCGACGTCAGCGATCTCGCCCGGATGAAGCAACTCGAAGCTGAGAACGCGCGCCTCAAGCGGATCGTCGCCGACCAAGCGATGGGCATCGACGCCCTCAAGCACCTCAACGCAAAAAATGGTAAGCTCGTCCCGCCGCCGCGCAGCGGTGCACGAGCTTCGAACGACGCGCGGTTACAGCGAACGTCGAGCCTGCCGTTTGATCGGCTGCTCGCGATCGACGATTCGCTATCGCCTCAAGCGGATCGACGACGAGTTCGTACTGAAGCATCTACGGAAGCTCGCGATCGACGACAATCGGACCGGCTACTGCGTACTGCATTTCTTGCTCGGTCAAGATCACGGCGTCGTCGTCAATCATAAGCGGCTCTTTTGCATCTACCGTGCCGCCGGAATGCAAGTCGCCAAGCGTCGTAAGCGACACGCCCGGTACGTGCGCAACGGCGCGACGACTCCGGCAACGCGCCCGAACGAACGATGGTCCATGGACTTCGTGCACGACAAGCTGGCGAGCGGCCGGACAACACGGACGCTTAACGTAATCGACGAGTTCACCGGCGAGAGCGTTGCACAAGAGATCGATTCGTCGCTGCCGTCTCGGCGCGTGATCGCGGTACTAGAGCGCGCGATCGCGGAGTATGGGATGCCTGATGTTGTCAAGACCGATAACGGTCCCGAGTTCGCGCGCTTGATCACGCGCAAGTGGGCAGCGATGCGCGGAATCCGCTGGCACTACATCGATCTCGGCAAGCCGACGCAGAACGGAAAGTGCGAGAGCTTCAACGCTCGGTATCGCGACGAGTTTCTCAACGAGCATTGGTTCCTCACGCTCGACGAGATGCGCTCCGCCGCCGCTGGCTGGCGCATCCACTTCAACACGCGGCGACCGCAACGCCGGCTGGGATACCTCACGCCGGAAGCATTTGCACGGCGGTACCGCGGAGCCCATGACATCACTACCCCACAATTTCAAGCGGCGTAACTCTTGGGGCTACACCGCCTGACCTGAAGCCTGAAGAGGCGCGTGAGACAAAGGCAATCGCTGAGCAGGCTGTGCGACGAGTGCTGGATTGGCTAGAAAGGTATCCAGTGGGCGCTGAGGAGCGGCTCAAGGGGCCATGCTAATCCCCAAGAGCTCTGAAACGCCCCAAAATGTTGGATCCGTTACGAAAGCCAAATTCGATTAAGGCTGCCCCCTTGCGTGACTGCTAGCCCGGGGAGTCTTACCTGTGGGCCAGAACGTATGTTCGGTGCCCCCTGCAACTTTTTAACTCCGGCAACCCTTCAGTCCAAGGGAATAATGCCAAGCATTACGGTATAGATTTAAGCAATGGCGGGCGCAATAAGGATTCCAGAGGAAGCGAAGGTCAGCCTGATGGCACTCGCCTCCTTATCTGTTGAGCAATATGATCGCTTGAGCGAGTTCGTTCGCGGTCTCCCAAATGAATCTGTTCTATCGTTGACCCTCGATCGGGCTCTGCAGCACGCTCGGCCTGACGACCGCGCCGTGTTTTTCGACACGATAAACCATTTGGCGCGCTTGATTCGCACTGCCGAACGTTTAAATTTAAATCCGACTGACATTATCAAAGAAGTTGTTTCTCAGTCGATTTCTCCTAGCGAAGAACACGCATCGCTTGCGGTTACACTGCAAGCTCGCCTCCGAGAGTTGCTGACTGTAGAGACAATAAGTCTGCACGTGAAAGCTTGGCAGCTCCTCTACGAGGAAGAGCGTTATATCACATCATTACGCATCGTCACTGATTTGCGCCCGCTCTTTGATGACTCGGGCAGTGAACAGCTCGGTGCCGTTGTGGTGAATCATTTGCACGTTGCGTACAACGAAGATCGGAGACGTCATAACGTCTTTTTCGCCTTGGACGAAAATGATATCGAACAGCTTATGGTCATAGCGGCGCGCGCAAAAACAAAGATTGCAGCGCTGCAGAAAAAGGTGGAAGCGATGTCCTCAACTGACGCAGAGAAGGAAAACAACGATGTATTGCGTTGAAACGTCGGCAGCATTTGAGGTTGCACACAGCGGCGATTGGATTCGAGATCCCGAGTGGTGCAGCTACGACGACGTAGCGTGGAATTCTGAGCCGTATCTTGCCGAAAACCGCGAAGCTCCGGTCCCATCAGCCAACGCTATTGATGAAGTTACCCGCGAGTTTGATCTGTTAAAGCCTGCGTTTGAGGTGCCGCGAGGTGACGAAGAACAAGAAGCGTTTTTCTACTCGGCGGTTAAGCCATTTCTATTGAGAAATGGGGCGCTTGCGATCCGGCTATTGGACGTGCAATTTCAAAACAATCGTTCAGTGGTAGCTAGTGCGCGTTATCATTTGGCGTGCTTACTGGGACATCTGGATGATCCAAAATCGGACGAGTTGCGACGCCACCTCTTGGCCGAATACCAAAGTGGACCGGACGACGCGTTACGAGCAGGCGCGCAGGATGCCTTGGATTTTTTGAGTCTGCTCTAAAGGGAGTTATCGGTGGCGGGTGCCCATCCAACGTCTTACTTGCGCGGTGTTGGTTCGGAGGTTTTTAAGGAACGGCAGAATTGGGCGTTGCCCGCAGACGTTCCTGATGAGGCAAGAGCCGAGTTTCGTCTTCCCGATGGGCGTACGTCGCTGTGGGATGAAACTATTGATGGCACACGACGGGATCTCATCGCACTGGCTTTAGCCTCGCAGCGAAGATATCTTAGAGCTCTGAGAATAGCCCCGCTTTTTAGTGCGGATATCCCTGTGAGTGTCCTTGAGCGCTTGCAACAAACTGACGGAGATACTCCGGTGTTAGAAGCGCGTCCCTATCATTACGAGCTGGGTAATCCAAGCGACGTCGACTACGCTTCTTTTGCGATTGCTGTCGATAAGAGATTAGAGCCGTTCAGCTATCCAACGCCATCAGTAGCGGATCTGCTCGAGGAGGCAGTTGTATCACAACAGATATCGCTGACTTCTCTTCATCCAAATCTACAAATGGAATTACAGAAGGTGTTGCGCAAGCGGATCATTAGCGCGACGGACCTTCGTGCCGAACTAGATCGGCATACTGTTGTGGATATTAGATGCGTGTACCCGGAAAGTATCATTCCTGGTGCTCAGTGGATCGATCCGAAAAGATTTGACGTAGAGTCTCCGACCATGCCGCACGGTATAGGAAAGAAGCAGCCTATCGTTATGTATTGCGCGAATGGCGAGGCGTCGCGAGCGGTAGCTCGCCGGCTTCGGCATAACGGTTACCAGGAGGTGCGCATTCTCGACGGCGGCTACGAGAGCTGGTAGCGAGTCAGGTGGACCACTGCTTCTAAGCGTTCGACAGGCGTCAAGGTGTCGTTCTGAAGATCTCTGGAGTTGACCGACTAGGGTGGATAGCTTTTGATTGGAGGTCAAGCGGCGTATTTCCGCTCGTAGTCGATCGGCGACAGGTAGTCGAGGCGTGAGTGAGCCCGGTGAGGGTTGTACCACGACTCGATGAAGCGGAAGACGGCCATGCGCGCTTCTGCCTGCGTTTTGAATCGGCGACGTGCCAGGAGCTCGCATTCGAGCGTTGCGAAGAAGCTTTCGCACATCGCGTTGTCGTAACAATCCGCGACCGTTCCCATCGACGGGCGAACGCTGGCTTCTTTACAGCGTAAGCCGAAGGCGAGCGACGTGTATTGCGAGCGTTGGTCGGAATGATGGATCACGCCGATAGGCTTGCGTTGGTGAATCGCCATGTCGAGCGCATCAATTACGACCTGCTTTCCCAGATCGTTCACCATCGACCAACCGACGATGCGGCGACTAAAGGCATCGAGAACGACGGCAAGATAGAGAAAACCCGACCACGTCGGAATATACGTTATATCCGCGACCCACAACCGATTGATCGCCTCAGGGTGGAAGTTGCGATTGACGAGATCCGGAGCCGGTCTGCCTTTTTCATCGCGCTGCGTCGTAACGACAAACCCACGTCGACGATGCGCTCCGACAAGCCCGTATTCGTGCATCAGCCGCCGTACGCGACCGCGCGAAACGAGAAAGCCGAGTTCCCGAACTTTCGCATGAAGACGTGGACGCCCATATGTTTCATCGGACTTATGGTACAAGCCGAGGAGCACGCCGACAAGTTCGTCGTCAGCGATTGAGCGGGGCGACGGAAGACGCTGTATCCACGCATAAAAGCCGCTGGTCGAGACGCCCAGCGTACGGCATTGCGTGCGAATCGGCCAGATGGCGTGATGCGCTCTCACGAATTCGAAAGCTTCGGGGGAATCGAATCCGTCTCGCGAGCGAACCACGCCGCCGCTTTTCCCAAGATCTCCCGCTCGATCTTGAGTTGCTTGTTTTCTTTGCGAAGGCGCGTGAGCTCTTCGCGCTCGGCGCTCGTCAAGCCGTCGCTGCGGCGGCCGCGATCGAGATCGGCTTGTTTGACCCAGTTGCGGATCGTCTGCGGCGAGAGCTTGAATTCGACGGCAAGCTCGTCGACGCCACGACCGGCGCGTACCAGATCGATGACGTTAAGCCGGAACTCCGTCGGGTAGGACCGGGGGTGTTTTCTGGCCATGATGGACCTTTCTCCGCCAATGCGGAAGTGTCCACGCTGGCCGGTCAACTCCAACTCCAGTTGCGGAGCGGGGGCAGCTCTACGCGAGTGCGCGGGCTTCAAGCGATGTTGACCATTACTACCAGAGGAACTCCGAGCTCGCTGAGAAGGCTGCGCACCAATGGTCGCTCGTCGCCACGGACGTCAATCTGTTGATGGCAAGGCTCGACGCTGATTTCGATGCAGTTAAGGCTTCTAAGTCGAGATTTTAGGAACGAAGATCATCGTCGCGGTCGGGTGCAAAACGGGTGCAGTCCGAGGCGCCCGAGCGCATCCCTGGGCAACCCGCTGCGACCGGAAAGCCTCGAAAACCAAAGCGTTCGCGACCCTGAGCCCGCTTCAGGAACCCCAGCCTGGCTGATTCGATTCCCGTTGGCGCTACCACGTAGAGCCCCGCTACGGCGGGGCTTGTTCGTTCTTCGGATCCGGCCGATCGTCAGCGACCAGCATCTATGCGGGTCGTTAAGAAGGTGAGACATAGGTGCTTTCATTCCGCGACCAGCCCATCATCACTGATTGGCAGCATCTCGGTCCATAGGGAGAATGCTTCCAGAACGCGCGTTTCGACCACGTTGGCGAGCACCAGCGTAATAAAGGTTACCGCACGGTTTGGGTCGGCGTGAACGATCCGGTGGGAGAAGCGCGAAATAATTTCTTCGACTACAAACTGAGCGTTCGTGGTGACCAGTTCCATCGCACGCATGCGGAATTGTTCGTCATCGTCGTTCTCGACAACACGAATCATGGCGCGCATGAACGTCGGCTGAAGCCGATATTGCTGGATGAGCGAGCGGGCGAGCGCCCCGGCGACCCATTCTAAGGTGCGATCCTCCGTGGTGCTCTTCGAGCAGAATCATACGATTCACACCGAAGGACTCTCGGTTCCGAGTCCCGCGCCCTCGCCGTAACAACTCAAGCGCGTTCCTGCGCATCGTCGGCGTCGGGCTTCTCCGGCATACATGTCGGACAGGTAAGGAGTCAATAATTCGGCGGGCAACCGCACGCTTGTACTTCTTCGTCGCTCATGGAGGCAGTGTAGCACGGCGTGCGGCCCGTTCGACTGTAAGCCTACTTACTGCGCCCCCAAAGCCACCGCCCCGATAATGGAGGCACTCCACCTCCGTACGAAAGGAACTTTCCCTATGAAACCTCATGTTCGCTATCTCGAAGGGGCTATGTATGGCGTCATCGCCGGATTGGTCATGGCGATGGTGGCGATGATGGCGACGGCCGCCCTCGGCATGGGTCTGTGGGCCATGCCCGCCATGATCGGCGCTCTTCTCCTCGGCCCGGCGGCGGCCATGTCCCCGGGGGCCGGCGTTATTTTGCTTGGTCTCATGTTGCACATGATGCTCTCGGCGATGTTCGGACTCGTCTATGCCTTCGTGGTCAATAACGTGACGCGCGAGACGCTCACGACCGGCATTGCATTCGGCATCGTGCTCGATCTGGTCAATCTCTACCTCATTCCCATCGTGCTGCCGACGGCGCGCATTCTCGCGGGCCACGAGCCTGCCTGGCTCGCGGCGATGACGCACCTCATCTTCGGCCTGGTTCTCGGCGCGCTCGCGCGTCGCGCTTTGGCGCACGTGCCGAAGTCGGCTTGATCTAATAGAGGCGCGAAACCAGCGCTACGGCGAGCGGAATGAGATAATTCAAGGCGACGTTGCGGAGATTGAATGGATGAAAGCTTCCATTCACACCTCCAAGCAGCGTGCCGACGATCAGCGAAGTGAGGGCAGCCTTCCCAAAGGCGGCCCTCACTTTCTCCGTGGTCGGGGCGGGCATCCGGCCTCGCGACGTGAAGCCGCTCATAGGGTCACCGGCTCCTTTTGCGCATCGCGCACGCCTTGCTGATACGTGGCTTCAATCCCCGCGAAATCATCGAACCCCAGCAGGTCAACGGCGAGCGGATACTCCGGGCGAATCGAGCGCACGCGTATCTCCTTTCGTTCAGGCAGCGCTCCGGAACGGACGAGCGCGTTCGTGCTCTCGACGAGTCGCAGTTCGTAATCGAGCACGCGTTGCTGCCAAAGGATGAAAACGGCGCAAGCCATGCGGCCGATATCGTGTTCGGGGCAGCTCCCGTGCACGGCGGCGATCGGGTATACGGAGACCACCGTGATATCGGTCGCCCCGGCGTCGATGGCCAGCCCGATCGGCGAGTTATGAACGAGCGATCCATCGGCGTATCGGCACTGGCCAAAGTCCGAGGCGAGTTCGATCGGCGCGAACAGGCCGGGCAGCGCTGCAGATGCGAGGATCGCCCACGCAAAAAACTCGTTGTCGAGCGCTCGCCATTCCATGGCCGAGCGGCGTTCGGCGCGATGATCGGGCGTTGCGAACGTCTCGGGATCGCAGGCGGCGTAGAATGTGGCGGGAAGGCCGTAGGTTACGTTCGTCGCGCTAACGAGCAGACGGCGCTTCACCGACGGGAGGTCGACGAGTTCGCCGAGCTCCCGTGCGAGCGTGGCGAGTCGAGAATTCGGTGCTGCATTGTGTCGCCGGCCGAATAATCCCAGCGAGCGAACATCGGAGATTGCGTGGAGCATCCGCATGGCGTTTGCCCATGGCGAGCCGCGACCGATGTCGCCGATCTCGGCGAGCATGTGGCGCAGGCGCGGGACGTGCGGTAGCAAGATCGGGGCACGCGACGGAAGCACCTCGCGCCAGAAGGCGGCGAGTCGGTCGGGGCGTAAGGCGGCGACGAAGGCCGCGTTAATAGCCCCGATCGAACTCCCGCAGACGATATCGTAGTCGTGGGTGCGAAGCAGTTCCACGGCGACGCCGGCTTCGTAGGCACCGCGCGCGCCGCCGCCACTTAAAACCAGCGCTTTCATAGCGGCAGCGTACCGGATCCAAGCGCCCGATTCAGTATGCTGGCTCACGCGGCGATTCCCGATGGGTCGTCGGCACCAGCCGCGCACGTTGGGTGAAATCCGCCCAGAGCGCCTTCGCCTCCGGGGGAAGCGTTGCAAACGCGGCGCGAAGATCTGGCGGCATCTCTGGTTCAGGCTCTGGGCCGAGGACGGCAAGATGGCTTGCTACGGGAAGCCGAGCAGTGTTTCGCACGCCGCGGCGCACTCGACGATAACGATCGTCCTGCGCATGGCGCGCAATCGCATGGGACGTGTTGTAGCAATGTCCTAGATGCGCACGGCTGCTCCGCGATAACACGCGAGCGTGTATGGAAAATCGTACGTCGAAACGTAGTGATACATCGTCACGAGTTTTCCGTCCCACATCACCGGGCTCGTCGTGCCGTGGCATTCGTCGAGATCGGCGCTCGTGAGAATCTTGCCGTTATACCACGGGCCGTAGATCCCGAATCCGTCGGCTGCATATCCCAACAACGACGAATTTTGCGTCGGCGATCCTGCGTCGGGAACGCAATCCTGGAGAAATCCGTGGATGTGATAGGTATCGCTGCCATCGGGGTGTCCGTGACAATCGTCCTGCTCTTCATTAGCGTTCGCATCGTATCCGGCTGCGTCGAATGCATCGTAGACCTCGACGCCGGTCACCGTCACCGCGACCGGTCCACCGGTCAGGCAACCGGGCGTCGTCGCCTCCGTGGGATCGGTGGGGACGCTGAAACTGAAGTTCTGCGCGATGACGGAGTTCGGATTTCCGTCGTACTGATACGCGGGGTCGCTCTTTGAAATTGGATAGGTGCCGACGGGCCAATAGGTCGTCGGGAGATCGTCGCCGGCGATGCTCCGCGTCGCGCCATTCACGGTGACGCTGAACTGGCCGGTGAACGTGTTACTCCCCTCGACGACGAGCTTGGTCAGCATGTCCCACGTGTTGGTCGTGCGATCGATCCATGGGACGTTCTCGCTCGGCGGGGTTCCGCTCGGGGCGTTGCAGAGGTAGACCTCGCCCTGCGAAGGTCCGCTGGTAGAATATTTGAGATCGCCGATCGGTAATTTCGTGCAATCAAGCGCTCCCGACGACGTCGTCGCCGAGGGGCATGTATAGCTCGCCGATACGGAGGTGATTGGCGTCGCCGTCGGGCTCGTCGTCGGCGTGGCGGTGGGATTCGTCGTCGGCGTCGAGGTCGGGCTCGTCGTCGGTGCGGAGGTCGCGCCGGCGCTCGTCCCGGGAATGGTGCTGGAGCCGCTCGACCCGCCACCCCCACCGCAAGCGGCGAGGGCCAGTGCGAGTGCCGCACAGGCGGCGAGAAGTGGCTGTCGGCGGTTCATCGTGCGGGCTCCTTCATGCGATCGCTGGAGAGTGAGGCACCCAGGATAAGCGGGAGAATTCTGTCCTTTCATGTGAGGGATCACAGATTTCCATAAGAATACACGGAACCGATCGACCACGACGAGCCTCTCCCGATGGTGCCGGCACTTACAGTCGCTCTATCAACGTGGCGATTTGTTCGCCGCCGGGTTCCTCGGCGGCCATTCGTGCTGCGATCTCCCGGCAGGCGTTCGCGACCGCCGGATCGTTCAAGAGCGTCGCGAGCGCGCGCGCCCAGCGCTTCGCCGAAGCTTTTGGAGCGACGCTTTCGGCGACGCCGAGCGCTTTGAGCCGCGCGGCGTTATCGGGCTGGTCGAACGTGAACGGCGTTATCAATTGCGGCGTGCCGGCGGCAAGCACCGTTGCGCTCGTTCCGATTCCACCGTGATGGACGAACGCCGCAACGCGAGGCGCGAGCACGTCGTACGCAACGTAGGGCTCGTAATGGATCCACGAAGGCAACGTATCGGGCACTTGATCGCGATAGCGCGTGACGAACACCGCGCGCATTCCGAGCCTTTCGGTTGCCGCAAGGGCGCGTTCGAAAAACAAACGCCCGTGAGCGTGGGCGGAGCCGGGCGTAAAGGCAATCGGCGGTGCTCCGGCCTCCAAAAACGCGCGCAACGCGTCGGAAAGCTGCTCGTCGGGTGCGGCGGGCAAGCGTGGAAACGTCGCGCATGCGGCGTTTGGAGGCCAATCGCGTTGCGGCGCCCCGTACCATGCCGGGAACGCACCGATGACGCGCTCCGGCGAATTCATCCATCGCCGGATGCTTCGGACGGGCGGCAGCGCGATCGTGGCGCGAAATGCATTGAGTTTCGGGCAAAGCAACAAGCTCATGCCGCGGTCGATCGAGGCGATCAGCGCGCGCCGCGCCCAGAGCGGCAGGTATTTTGCCCACGGCAACGCTGCGAGCGCTCCCGGGTCGGTCGCCGAAAGCAGGGAAGAGGGCTGCAAATGCACCGTAACGAGTTTCGTTCCCAACTTTTCTTGCAACAGCCGCGCGGCCATTCCCAACGTACTCGTAACGATCACCGTCTCGTTCGGCCGAACGCAGTTGACGAGAAACGCGTACGCTAAGGGCCAACCATCGCTGAAAAGTCGCAGAACGACGCCGGCCCCCTTTCTCGGGTGCCAGAGGTCGGGGTTTTGAAGAACCTCTTCGTATTGCTCCCTGCTGCCGGCCTCGATGAAGCCAAGCCCGGCGCCTTCCACCTTCTCGCGAAATTGTGCGCTCGTTAGCACCTCGACGTCGTGCCCGCGCCGGCGCAACGATTCGCCGATTGCGATGAACGGGTAGACATCCCCGGCGCTGCCGACGCAGTAGATCAAAACGTGCATCGGAGCGCCCGAAACGGAGGCACTAATTTTTGCGGGTCATTTGGAAGGCGGAGCCTACAGGCGTTACGACATAATAGGAGATGCTGTTCGGGTTTTTGTCGATGGTGAAACCCGTATAAATCGGGGCGATCGGCGAGCCGTTCGCTGCGCACTTCCAGATCGTCCATTCCAAGAACCAGTCGTGAACGGCGCGATCGTAATGCAAAATCTGGTCGAAGCGCGCTCCCGGCCGTACGCTATCGAATGTCGCCGGTTTCTTCTGGTCGCGCTGTTGGACGGTCATCGTAAAGCAGTGCGTTGTGTCGTTCCATACTACGAACCGGTGGGAGAGAAATTCCGCCGATGCGGAATGGGCGGCGAGGCTCAAAAAAATCGCGGTTACTGCACAAATTCGAACGAGGCGTTTCATTCAAATATCCTCCGCTAGGGCTTTGGCGTTGGCGAGGTTGTCGGCGCCGGCGGTGTCGTCGGATTCGCCGACGATGGCTTCTGTTGATCGAGCGAGTGGAAGCTCTTCGATAGCACGTGTGGAGTGATGACCAAGTACAGGTTGGTCTTCTGACTCGTTTTGTTGACTTGGCGGAAAAAGGCGCCGAGGATCGGTATGTCGCCGAGCCCCGGAACCTTGCTCAGCGTTTTGATCTCCTGGTCTTGCAGAAGGCCGCCGATGATCACTGACTGGCCGTCTCGGACCGTCGCGGCGGTCAGTTCCTGGCGCACCGCAATGCGCGGCGCGGTCTGCACGTAACTCAAAATGCTCGAGACTTCCGAGAAAATATCGGCCGTAACCTCGCCGTCCTCGGCGATGCGCGGCAGAATCTCGAGGCTGACGCCGACGTTGATATATTGAAGTTGCTGCTGCACGATGGTCGTGCCGCCGGAGGGAACGACGACCGAGGTGAAAATCGGCACGGCCTCGCCCGAGAGGATCGCCGCCATCCGATTGTCGAGTGCGAGAATGCGCGGTTGCGCGAGAATCTTCGCTTGGCCTTGCTGTTGGAGCGCTTGTAGCTGTGCGGAGAGGGCGACGCCGGAGGTGGGTTTGCCGTTTCCACTGACGGCGCCCGGAAGCGTCCCCGCATTGAAGGTCGCCGTTGCGAGGTGCCCGCTCGGCGAATAGTCGATGCCGAGATCGTATTGGCCGGTTTGGGTGAGTTCGACGATCTGGGTTTGGAAGAGCACGCTGCGTTGCGGTGTATCGACGAGGCGAATTAACCGTTCGTATGGCGCGATTTCGCTCGGAGTACCGCGCAAAATCACCGCGTTCAATCGGCGATCGACGCTTACGTTATCGTTGATATACACGCCCTGCGGCAGGTCCTTCGGAAGGAGCGCGTAGGTCGGTAACGTGACGTAGCTTGGGGCGGCCGGGGTGTTGGATGAATACGAGGAGCTCGACGACATCGACGAACTCGGCGTCGGCTGTGCGAATGGTGACTGCGCGCGGAAGTTATCGACCGATGGGACGGTGACGCCGCTCTTGATGAGCCCGGCGACTTCGCTGACGTCGGCGTACGAAAGCGGGATGATCTTGATGCCTTCGGCAGAGGTCGTAACCGGGCCGGGCAGATGCGCTTCTTGGTCGCTGCGGTATGCGGGAATATGCACGACGATGCGCGATCCTACGGTATCGACGCGCGGAACGACATCGTTCTTGAGGCGAATATCGACGAGCAGGCCGACCCCGGCGAAGGGTGCGATCTTCGCCGAGACGATTTCGCCGGCGGGATCGAAGACGCCGGGTAATCGTTTGCCGCGCTCGACGCCGAAAAGCAACACTTTCACGTCGTTGCGCTTTGCGTGAACGACCTGCGACGAGGGCGCGAAGCTATCGAAATCGAGGATCAGTTGCACGCTGCCGTCGGCGGCGGGCGTCTCGTTATACGCGACGAGTTGCGTTTCTCGCGCGAGCGCCGGGTGAATCGGCAACGCGAGCGAGCATAAAAAGAACGAAGCCGCAAAGAGGGCAATGAAGCGACGCATGGGCGCACCTTGGCGAGAGTGCGTGGTTTACCCTGTCGTTCGTTCCCGCAAGCCGGAGGCCGCTCGCTCGGCCCGCTCGGCGATCGCGTTCGCCATTCCGCCGAAGATGAACGCATGGAGCGGGGCGACCGCATACCAGTAGAGGAGGCCGAGGAGGCCGCGCGGTTCGAAGAACGCGGTCTGCGTGAGGCGCGTCGTGCCGTCGCCCACGGCATCCGCCGCGAATTCGAGCCAGGCCTCGCCCGGGAGTTTCATTTCGGCTCGCAGCCGCAACAGGTGTCCCGGTTCGTAGGCTTCGACGCGCCAAAAATCTACCGCATCCCCGAGACGCAGGTCGGTCGCGCTCCGTCGGCCTCGTCGCAATCCGACGCCGCCCATCGCTCTGTCCATGATGCCGCGCACTCTCCAGAGCCAATTCCCATAGAGCCAGCCACGCTCCCCGCCGAGTTGCGAAAAGACCGATGCCACGACGTGCGGCGGCGCCTTTGCCGCGCACTCGCGGCGATCGATGAGCATGCCTTCGCGAACGCCCGAAAAATTTGCCGGAACCCCTCGAAGATCGAATGCATCGAACCAGGTCGTTTCGGGCGCGTTGGTGCGGTAGCGATCGAGCGCGCGCGTAACGGCGAGATCGAAGCCC
>JAJXXM010000213.1 GCA_021781095.1 bacterium | reverse complement strand
GCAGCACGGTTGCCGATGCACGCGTGATGCGGGAGGTGCTGCACGCACTCGCCGCGCTCGACCGCCTCGCGATCGCGCATTCCGAAGATGCCGCGCTCAAAGGTGAGGGCGTGATGAATGACGGCATCGTCTCGCAGCGGCTCGGTGTCACGGGAAGCCCGGCATCGGCAGAAGAGAGTATCGTTGCGCGGGATATCGTGCTCGCGCTCGAGGTGCAAGCGCGTCTGCACGTCGCGCACATCTCCACCGCGCGGAGCTTGGAACTCGTTGCATGGGCCCGCGAGCGCAAGGGGCGTATCACCTGTGAAGTGACACCGCATCATCTTTTGCTGACCGATGAAGCGGTCGAAGAACTCGGCGCGCGCGCGAAAGTGAATCCGCCGCTCCGAACCGCTGCCGACGCGCGCGCGCTTCGCGACGCCGTTCGTCGCGGGAGCATCGATTTTTTTGCCAGCGATCATGCGCCGCATACCGACGAAGAGAAGCGCGGCGATCTCGGCTGCGCGGCGGTCGGTTTTAGCGGGCTCGAGGTCGCGGTCGGGGCATATGCGCGCGCGCTCCCCGATCTGCCGATGAGTGATTTCGTCGCGCTCTGCAGCACGCGGCCTGCCGAGTTGCTCGGCCTTCCCGGTGGCTCGCTCGCCGTCGGAGCGCCGGCCGATCTCACGATGTTCTCCGAGCGTCCGTGGCGCGTCGTCGGCGCGAATTTCGCTTCGAAAGGACACACGACGCCGTTTGAGGGTTGGGAGCTGCCGCGGTGCATCGAAGCGACCGTCGTTGCGGGGCGTATCGCTTATCGAGCGGAAGCAGCCGCGCGCTAGTGGTGAAAGAGCGGCGTCTGTAAAAGGCCGTTAATAACGAACTGTACGGCGAGCGCTGCGAGTACGATCCCGAGCACGCGCGAAACGACGTGGATGCCGGTCGTACCGATGCGGTGGAGGAAGCGAGCCGCACCTCGCATGCAGAGCCACGTGACGACGAGCGCGGCGGCGTAGGCGAGGATCGTCGCTAGGATCCGCGCCGGCGAACCCGCAGCGAGGCTGACGAGGAGCAGCACCGTCGCCAGCGTTCCGGGGCCGGCGATCATCGGAATCGCGAGCGGGAAGACGGCCGGGTTCTCCGCTGCGCTTGCCTCGCGCTCCTCGTCCTCGGTTCGCCGCGTGCCCGGTGGGCGAGCGAAGAGCATATCGATGGCGATGAGGAAGAGCAGCATGCCGCCGGCGATCGTGAAGGCCGGAAGCGTGATCCCGAGGTAGGCAAGCACGACCGGGCCGACGAGCCCCATCGCCGCCATAACGATCGCTGCGACGAGGACCGCCTGGTCGACGATGCGCCCCCGCCGGTCCTGCGGCAAATGAGCGGTCGTCGCCATGGTGAACGGAATCATTCCCAGCGGATCGACGATGGTGAATGCGGTCGCGAATGCCGTCGCGGTAAAGTGCCAATCCATTATTGCCGAGGGATCGCGCCTCGATATGCAAAACCCTCTGCGCCGATGCCTCATCCCGCCGCTCTCTTTCTCGCCGATGGTTCGCGCTTCGAGGGCGTTGGGCTCGCAGTGACCGGAATCGCCCTCGGCGAGGCGGTTTTTTATACCGGCATGACCGGCTACGAAGAAGCGCTCACCGACCCGTCCTATGCGGGGCAACTGCTGACCTTTACCTATCCGATGATCGGCAACTACGGCATCAGCGGAAGCGCCGCCCAGTACGGGCGCGCCTGCGTTGCCGGTGCGATCGTCAAACGGATCTCCTACCACCCATCGCACTATCTTTCGAAAGAGACGCTCCCGGCGTGGCTCGATCGGCAGCGCATTCCGACGATGGTCGATGCCGATACGCGCGCGATCACGATCGCGCTGCGCGAGCACGGCACGATCTGGGCCGCGCTCGCCGTCGGCGCCGAAGAGATCGCCGAAGCCGAGCGACGTTTGGCGGAGTTCGTGCGCATTGCGACGACCAAGGAGTTGGTTCCGGGTGTCGCCGCGCGAAGCGCGCACGTCGAAGGGCTTCGCGGCGGAACGCGGGTGACGCTCGTCGACTGCGGCGTGAAGCGCGCGATCCTGCACGATCTCGCCGCGTTAGGCGCAGAGGTCACCGTCGTTCCTTTCGACGCCTCCGCCGAACAGATTCTTGCGAACGATCCCGCGATGGTGCTGGTATCACCGGGGCCCGGCGATCCGACCGATCTCGTTGGGACGATTGAAACTTTACGGAGTCTTTTGGGGAAAGTTCCGCTCTACGGAATCTGTCTCGGACATCAGTTGCTCGCGTTGGCGTACGGTGCGCGCACCTATAAGTTGCCCTACGGACATCGCGGCGGCAATCAACCGGTGAAAGATTTGCGTCGCAACGAAGTCATCATCACCGCGCATAACCATGGCTATGCCGTCGACGCCGCATCGCTTCCCGACGAACTCGAAGCGACGATGACGAACCTCAACGACGGCACGAACGAAGGATTCGCGCATCGGCGCTTACCGATCGAAGCGGTGCAGTTCCATCCCGAGGCATCGCCGGGGCCGCGGGATGCGCGTCGGCTCTTCGCAACGTGGCTCGATCGCGCTCGCTCGCTCGCGTAGCGTTTCCGTTCGCTCTTGCAGCGCTCTGCGCTTTGCTCTCAACGCAAGGCGTGCGCGCGCAAAATCTACCGCGTTTAACGGTCGAGCGCTTTACGCTCTCCGCCAAGCCCGTCTCTCCGAAAGTCGGGCGCCAATTTTCTCTCCGCATCGTGCTCGTCGTCCGTGGATACGTGCGGCGGATCGACAACGTGACGCTGCCGATTCTCTCGCAGCTTGCGTTGCGTGGTGACGAACGCACGATCGCGCACGCTCGCGGAACGAGTACCTATCGCGAGACCCTCCAGGTGCGCGCGAATCGCGCGGGCACGATCGATCTTGCTCCGGCGACACTCGACGCGGTCGACGCGCGAACGGGACAGGCGGAGCAGTATTCGAGTAATCCGCTTCGCATCGTGGTGCGCGGTAGGCTGCTGCGGCCCTTTGCGAGCGCCGGCGGCGTGTTCGAAACGCTCCGCCCCGTCCTCGCGCGGATCGCGCTCTTCATCGTGGGCGTCGTCGCGCTGGTGCTCGCCGTGGCGGTCGCGACGGTGTATCTGCTGCTCCGTCGTCGCCGGAGGCCGGAGATCGTGGCGCCCTCGGTGCCGGTGCCGCTCCAACCCGAACCGGGGCCGACGCAGACGCGCAACGAACGCCTGCGCG
>JAJXXM010000457.1 GCA_021781095.1 bacterium | reverse complement strand
GCGCCGAAGTGGCGGTTCGCTCGCTCGCACATGCGGGGCTCGCGCTCTCGATGATCCGTCTCGCCAACGCCGCAGAGACGCTCACCACCTTGCGGCTCGCAAACGGCGGCGTCGCACTCGCGCTGCTGGAGCGCTACTTAAAGCTTCGCGGCTACGGCGACGAACGCACGCTGCTCATTGTCGGCGTGACCGGAGATCCCGACGGCGCCCGCTCTGCGCTCGCCGCGGCGCGCGATATCGCCGGCGATTGCGGCGGCCTCTATTTCGGCACGCAACTCGGAAAGCGTTGGCAAAAGAATCGTTTTCGCGGCGTCTATCTTCGCAACGCCTTGTGGGAGCATGGGTACGCGGTGGATACCGTGGAGACCGCGGTCGACTGGCCGCGCGTTCGGGCGATGGTCGCAGCGATCGAAGACGCGGCTTCATCTTCGTTCGGAAGCGAAGCGATTCACGGCTACACGCACCTCTCACATGTTTACGCTCAAGGATCGAGCGTGTATAGCACCTGTATTTTTCGCATCGCGCCGACCTACGAAGAAAACCTGCAGCGCTGGCAACGGTTAAAAGCGGCGGTGAGCGAAGCGATCGTCGCCAACGGCGGCACGATCAGCCACCAGCACGGCGTCGGCACCGACCATCGTCCCTACCTCGTGGCGGAGAAAGGGCCGCTCGGCATCGCTGCGATGCGCGCGCTCTTTCGCGATGTCGATCCCGACGGCATCATGAATCCGGGAAAATTGTGTTAGCGCCCACCAACGCGCGGGCCGCCGCCATCGCGCGACTCGACGAGCCGTGGGATATTCTCGTCATCGGCGGCGGAGTTACCGGCGCGGCCATCCTCTTCGAAGCCGCGCGGCGCGGCCTACGCGCCGTCCTTCTCGAGCGCAGCGACTTCGCTTCGGGTGCTTCGAGCCGTTCGTCTAAACTGGTACACGGCGGATTGCGTTACCTCAAAGACGGCAAATTCGCGCTCACGCGTGAATCCGTGCGAGAGCGAGAAGCGCTGCTGCGCGATGCGCCCGGACTCGTCGAGCCGATGCACTTTCTCATGCCGCATTATCCCGGCAGCACGCCGAGCCCGCGAACGTTGGGTCTCGGGCTCGCGCTCTACGATCTCTTTGCCGGGCACAAATCGCACCGCCGGCTCGACGCAACGGAAACGATGCTGCTCGCTCCCACCATCGAGAGCAACGCACTGCTCGGTGCGCACGACTATCTCGATGCGACCACCGACGATGCGCGGCTGGTGCTGCGCCTCATTCAAGCAGCGCGCGGCGCCGGTGCGACGGCGCTGAATTATATCGACGCTCGCGAGCTGCTCGAACGCGACGGCCTCACGGTCGGCGTGCGCGCGACCGATACGATCGGCGGCGGCAGCATCGAGGTGCGCGCGCGCGCCGTTATCAATGCCGGCGGTGCGAGCGCCGATGCCGTGCGGTCGGCGTTGGGGGTTGCGGCAAAACTGCGCCCGCTCCGCGGCAGCCATCTCATTCTCCCCGATTGGCGTTTGCCGCTCGCGCAGGCGATCGCGTTCGCCCATCCCCGCGACCGTCGCCCCGTTTTCGCCTATCCGTGGCTCGGCGTGACGCTCGTCGGCACGACCGATGTCGACCACGCCGCCGATCGCGGCAGCGAACCCTCGATCTCCGACGACGAAACGCGCTACCTTCTCGAAGCACTCGCCTATCAGTTTCCACGGAGCGCGATTGGACGTAGCGACGCCATCGCCACGTTCGCGGGCGTGCGCCCCGTCATTCATAGCGGCGAGCTCGACCCATCGAAGGAGCCTCGCGATCGTGCGATTTGGAACGAGCGCGGCCTCCTCACCGTCACCGGAGGAAAACTCACGACGTTCCGGCCGATGGCACTCGCGGCGCTGCGCGCGGTTGCCGACCGGCTCGATTCCTTCGATCTCTCCGCGCGCCCGGCATTCGAACGCTGCGAACTCCCGCACGCACCCGAACTCTCGCTCGCACAACGGCGACGGCTCGCCGGGTGCTACGGTAGCTGCGCACAATCGCTCCTCGATTCCGCGCCGCCGGGCGATCGCGAGAGCATCGACGGCACCTCGACGCTCTGGGCCGAACTGCGATGGGCCGCTCGC
Source organism: bacterium (assembly GCA_021781095.1). The sequence continues at coordinate 1,118 of JAJXXM010000457.1, read as the reverse complement.
AATGAAAGCGTCGAACATCTCGACGATCTTCTGCTTCGCCGCACGCGGCTCGGGCTCGTCGCCCCTCAGAGCGAGCGACGATCCTCCGCGCGTCTTCGCAGCCTCTGCGCGCAAGAACTCGGTTGGGACGACGCGCGGTTCGAACGCGAAACGCATGCCTACCGCGCCCTCCACGCCGCGTATTACGGAGCGCCGGCATGAACCGCGATCTCATTCTCGCGATCGATAACGGCACGCAGAGCGTGCGCGCGTTGCTGTTCGATGCGTGCGGCACGCTCGTGGCAAAGGCGCGCGTTCCACTCGACGATTATCTCGTCTCGGAGCCCGGACGGCACGAGCACGATCCCAACGCATTTTGGGAGAGCCTTTCCTTGGCGTGCCGGGAAGTGTTCGCCGAAGAAGCCTCGTTCGCGCAGCGTATCGCCGCCGTCGCCGTGACGACGCAGCGCGGAACCGTGGTGAATCTCGATCGCTCCGGGCAGCCCCTGCGCCCCGCCATCACCTGGCTCGACCAACGAAAGAGCCCGCAGATACCAACGATTCCGCTGCACTGGCGCGTGGCATTCGGGCTTGCGGGCGTCGGTGAAACGGTTCGCTACTTTCAACGCGAAGCGGAGGCGAACTGGATTGCGCAATGCGAGCCCGAGACCTGGGAACGGACCGATAAATACCTGCTGCTCTCCGGCTACCTGCTCTATCGACTCACCGGCGAATTCATCGATTCGATCGGCTCGCAAGTCGGCTACGTGCCCTTCGATTTTCGCGCGTTGTCGTGGGCGAAGCCGGGCGATTGGAAATGGCACGCGATGCCGATCCGCCCGTCGATGTTGCCGCGATTGCTCGAGCCCGGAACCATCGGCGGAGCGGTAACCGACGCGGCATCCGCCGCAACCGGAATTCCACGCGGAACCCCGGTCGTTATGGCCGCTGCCGATAAGGCCTGCGAGGTCCTCGGCGCGGGATGCAACGCGCCGACGCTCGGCGCGCTCAGCTATGGAACCACCGCAACGATCAATACGCTCTCGCACCGCTATCTTGAGGCCACGCCGTTCGTTCCACCCTATCCGGCGGCGGTACCGCACGCGTATACAACCGAAGTGCAAATTTTTCGCGGTTAC
>JAJXXM010000154.1 GCA_021781095.1 bacterium | reverse complement strand
GCAGATGCTCTTTCACGAGTTCGACCACGCGTGGTACTCGGAGACCACGGCGAGCGTCGCCGCGGTTTCGCCGACGATGTCGGCGGTGATCGGTGCGGTGACCTATCGATGGACGCTCTATCGTCGAATTCGCGGCGGCTATCGGCTCGATCCCGTCGGCTGGAACGGATACCAACACATGCTCGTTCACGACGATCTCGTCGCGAATTTCGGGAGCGACAAAACCGGTGCGCTCGGCGAAGCGCTTGCGAGCGCCGATAATCCGCCCGCATTTCCGCTGGAGACGGCGCGCCGCTTCGCCGATACCCGGCCGTGGTTTCCAGCGGGATCGAATATCCAAAAGGGACGTCCCGCAGCTCCTCCCGTTCGAGGAGTATCTTCTTGTTTCGGGCGTGTCGGAGTGCCGAAACGGCGTCGGGAAAACCTGCTGCCGCAGTTGCCGCCGGTCGACGGCGTTATCGGCGTCGTTCGTCGAGCGCGGGATTCTCGACGCGCATTCGCGCGGCGAGCGCCACGGCATTGAGTGCGCTGAATACCACGGCGATCTGCCAGGCCCCGAACGCGAGCGGGAGGAGTGCGATTTCACACGCGACGATCGCGTAGTTCGGGTGACGCATGAATCGATAGGGACCGCGACGGACGAGCGGGTGCCCGGGAAACGTAATGACGCGGGTCGTCCAATACGGGCCGAGCGATGCGATCGTCCAGATGCGTGCGACTTGTAAGAGGGCGTACGACCCGAGGAGCGCGGCGTTGGGCGTGCGACCGTGCGGTACGAACCAGAGCAGGGCGAGAAGCCACGCCGTGTGGAGGGCGACGATCCATCCGTGTTGACGCGGTGCGACCTCGATGCCGCCCGAAGCGAGCGCACGACGCGTATTGGCGCGCGCGTAGAGTAGTTCGGCGATCCGCTGCGCGGCGACGAAGAGCAGCGTGCCGTAGAGCCACGTCATCGTTCGAGCGTGAGAAACGCGGCGGTAAAGCCGGGGCCCATCGCGCTGAGGAGCGCGCGTCTTCCCGAGCTCGTCGAAAACGCTCCTTCACGCAGCGCGCGCTCAAGGACGAAGAGCAGCGTTACCGAGGACATGTTGCCGTACTCGCGCAGGACCGCACGCGAATCGACGAGCGATCCCGGCGCGATGGCGAAAGCGCCTTCGAGTGCGTCGAGAACCTTCGTCCCGCCCGGGTGGCTGAGGAATGTATCGATCTCACCGATCGTCAGATCGTTGCGGGCGAGAAAATCATCGAGGATCGCTCGAAGCTCGCGAGCGATGAGCGCGGGAATATCGCGTGAAAAAATCGCTTGGAGCCCGTCGTCGGCGACGTCCCATCCCATGATATCGAGGCTCCGCGGAAACGTATACTCACCTGCAGCTGCAACGCGAGCTCCGCCTCCGGAACGCGAGAGGACCGCAGCGGCCGCACCATCGCCGAAGAGCGCGGTGGCGACGATATTGCTCTTCGTTACTTCGTTTCGGCGAAACCAGAGCGTGCAGCATTCCACGCCGATCATCAAGACGTTTGCAAAGGATCCACTTCGGACGAGATCGGCGGCGCGTGCGAGCCCGAGCGCGCCGCCGACGCAACCGAGTCCGACGATCGGGAGGCGTGCCGTGCGTCGCCCAAAGGCGATGCGTTCCATGAGCGATGCCTCGAGCGAGGGCGTCGCGATGCCGGTGGTGGAAACGCTGACGATCGCGTCGATCGTTTCGGGAGCGATCGACGCCCGCGCGAGCGCTTCGCGCGCCGCCTCTTCGACCAGGTCCAACGCGCTCTCGCGATAGCGTGCGTTCCGGTCGTTCCACCGATGCTCGTCGTAATACCATTCCACGGGAACGCACGAATAGCGACGTTCGATGCCGGTGTTCGCAAAGACCGGAAGCAAGCGCGTGACGACTGCGGAATCTGCGAACTGCGCTCGCACGCGTCGTTCGATATCGGATTGCTCCAACACGTTCGGCGGCACCGCCGTGGCGACGGCATTGAGATAAACGGGAATCACGGTGCTCCTTAGTCGCGGGATGCCGAGGGCGAGAACCGGGCGGCAGCACGCGTTCCTATTGCATTGGCGTGCGGCGCGCGATTCCCGCTAGCGGCGAATCGTCACGATCGCGCGCACCCCGAAGGGCTCTGCAAAGTAGCGATTCGTGGGTAAAGGCCCGTAGACCGGATTCCCGGCGTCGTTCCCGACGATTCCCCGGTAGGGAACGCCGGCACCGATGAGGCTATACCGGCCGGCGATCGCATTGGTGAGGTTCGTCGCCGCGAGCGTGATATCGATGCCGTCGGGAAGCGTGCGCCCGACTGCAGCGTCGAGCAGTGCGAACGGCCCTTGGTTGTAGGCGTTATTGCTCCCTTGCGCGTACCCGTCGAGCACGGCATGCCAGCCGTCGTGCGCCCAATCGATCCCGAGCGATCCGCTCTGCTGCGGAATGTTGAGGAACTGTTGGTTCGCAACAAGGCTTCCGCCGGAAGTTGGGTTGCTGACGGTCGCCGGCAGCGGGCCCGGATAGGCAACGTTCAAACCGTACCGCGCGACGAGATTGAAAGCGCCAAAACGGTGGTGGAGGCGAATCTCCGCACCTTGATAGACCACGTTCCCCACGTTGATCGGATACGACGTCGGCGGTGGAACGCTCGCCGGACAGCTCGCTCCCAATGGATAGAACACTTCGATGGGATCGCGCAAATTCGTGCGATAGAACGCGACGTCGTACCGGTCGCCGGGTGCGCCGACGTGCGAATAGCCCAGTTCGTACTCGGTCGCATGCTCCGGCTGTTCGGCGGGATTGCCTTGCCCCGTCGCCACGCAGTTCGCATCGACCGGAAGATCGGCGATGGGAAATTGATAGCGTTCGATGAGTAACGGAGCGCGAAATCCGGTGCCGAGCGCGGCGCGAATGGCGTCGTGCGGGCCGAGATCGAGGGCGGCGCCGATGCGGCCGTCGAGGCTCGAACCGAAGCTCGAATAGTGGGTGAGGAAGATGCCCCCTTGCAGGCGTAGGCGGCGCGTGACGCGATCGCTCTCGCGGAGGAATCCGGAGAGGATCTGTTGTTGCAGGGTGCCGCTGACGCCGGTCGCGCGGAACGATTCACCGCTCGCGGCTCCGCCGACGGCGAAATCGCTCGCTCCGCGGGGAAGCTCCCAACTCACATTCAGCGTCGAGCGGCGGTCGTAATGCGTGAGATCGTAGGGCGAGATGCCGCCGCCGTGAAGCGCGAGATCGTTATCGGAGGCGCTCGCATCGGCGAGCAACGAGCCGGCTCCAAGCGGCGAGCGAGCGCGGAGATCGTACGCGCGAATGTTTTGGGCGAGCGCAGAGGCTCCCGGACCGATAAAATCGGCTCCCGGTCCCTGGAGGGTTGCAACGGCGGGCGATGCATCGGCCGCGCTCATATCGCGCGTATCGCCCATCGTAAAGAGTCGAAACGCGACGTCGCTCGCGCTGTTGATGGAGTATCGAAGGTTGACGAGTGCGGAGCGCTCGAGAATATTCGAGCCGATCCGTGCGGCGCTCGGAGCGATGCACGGGTGCGCCAATGCAGCATCGTAGCCTCCCGTGCAGAGCGTGACGAGCTGATTCGCGATGCCGATCTCGCTCTGGTCGTCGAGCGCGGCCGCATAGCCGAGCTTTCCGTGCGTTCCCGTCGTGTTGTACCAGCCTTCGTTCCGGCCGAAGGAGCCCGTCGAGAGCGAGAAGGCGCTATGCGCTGCTAGTGTCGGATGGAGCGAGATGAGATTCACCGCGCCGCCGATGGTGTTACTCCCCTCGCGGTTAAAAGGGCCGAGCCCTTCGCTGATTTCCACATTCGAAAAAGCGGCGGTGGGAAAGCGAGAGAGATCTAGATCGCCGGTGTTGCCGTCGTTGAGCAGTTGACCGTCGAGCATGACGAGCGTCTCTGAGGGATCCGGCCCGCGGAGCGCTACGGTCGCATAGGCGGTCGACGAGCCGCCGTTCGGGCGTGCGATGGTGATCGAGGGGATGCTTTGGAGCGCGTCGATGACGTGCGATTCGCCGGCCCGCTCCATCTCGCCGCGCGAGATGGAATAATGCGGCGTCGCGGTGCGCACGGGTTGCTCCGCCCCGTCGACCCGTACCGTGGCGATGACGTGAAGTTGTGCGGTATCGAGCGGCTGCAGTGCGACGTCGATACGCTCGTTCTTCGTCACCGGTAGCGGGCCGACACGCGTGCTCGCATATCCGGCGTGCGCGAACGCGAGAACGTAACGCGCCTCCGGAACGCGCACGCGTGCATGGCCGGAGAGATCGGAGCTCGCGGCGATGCGCGCTCGCGTCGCCGCATCGGTCAGGACGATCCGCGTATCGGCGAGCGGGAGCCCCGAGGCCGCGCGGACGTGAATCGAGATGAGGCAGCAGAGGAGGGTGTGCAGCGGCACCGCAGGCGTCATCGTTCGCTAGAGATTGACGAGCGGCCGGAAGCGCACGCGTTTCGGCCGGGCAGCTTCCTCGCCGAGACGGCGGATTTTATCGGCTTCGTATTCGTGGTAGTTCCCGGTGAAGAACGCAACTGTACTCTCACCTTCAAAGGCGAGGATGTGCGTGGCGATGCGGTCGAGGAACCATCGATCGTGGCTCACCACGAGCGCGGTGCCGCCGAATTCCAAGAGCGCCTCTTCGAGTGCCCGTAAGGTCTCGACGTCGAGATCGTTCGAAGGTTCGTCGAGCAGCAAGACGTTCGCTCCGGAGAGCAGGGCCTTCGCCAGATGCAATCGGCCGCGCTCGCCGCCGGAGAGAACGCCGACTTTTTTCTGCTGGTCGCCACCCTTGAAGTTGAAGCGGCCCAAATACGCCCGCACGTGCATCTCGAAGCGTCCGACGTTGAGCATATCGGCGCCGCCGCCGATCGCTTCGAAGACCGTCGCATCGTTGGGCAGCGAGGCGCGCGACTGATCGACGACGGCGAGTTTCACGCTCTCGCCGATATCGACCGTGCCGCTGTCGGGCTTCTCGGCACCGGCGATGATGCGAAAGAGCGTCGATTTACCCGCGCCGTTGGCGCCGATAATGCCGACGATCGCGCCCGCCGGAATCGATGCGTTGAGTCCTTCGAAAAGCACGCGATCGTCGTAACTTTTCGCGAGATCGAGAAGGTCGATCACTTTCGTCCCGAGTCGGTCGCCGGGTGGGATGAAGATCTCTTGCGTCTCGTTGCGCTTTTGATATTCGTAGCTCGCGAGCTCTTCATAGCGCACGAGTCGGCTCTTGCCTTTCGACTGACGCCCCTTGCGAGCGGTCCGGGCCCATTCGAGTTCGTGGGCGAGTGCGCGACGGCGGGCGCTCTCTTGCGCCTCTTCGGCGGCGAGGCGCTGTTCTTTCTGCTCGAGCCAGGAGCTGTAATTTCCCTTCCACGGGATACCGCGTCCCCGGTCGAGTTCGAGAATCCATTCGGCGGCATTGTCGAGGAAGTAGCGATCGTGCGTGATCGCAACGACCGTGCCGGGAAAGCGTTGAAGAAAGCCTTCGAGCCATTCCACGCTCTCGGCGTCGAGATGGTTCGTCGGTTCGTCGAGCAGCAGCATGTCGGGGCGCGAGAGCAAGAGGCGGCAGAGAGCGACGCGACGCTTCTCTCCGCCCGAAAGCGTACCGACGATCGCCTCCCACGGCGGAAGGCGCAGCGCGTCGGCGGCGATCTCCAATTGTGCATCGCTGTCGTCGCCCGCGGCGGCGATAATTGCTTCGAGCTCGGATTGTTCGCGCGCGAGCCGGTCGAAATCGGCATCGGGATCGCCGTATGCCGCGTAGACGGCATCGAGCCGACGGCGAGCATCCATCACCTCGCCCATGCCTTCTTCGACGCAGGCGCGCACGCTGAGCGTCGCGTCGAGTTTTGGTTCCTGTTCCAGATACCCGATGCGAAGATTCGGTGCGGGCTCGGCACTGCCGTCGAATTCAGAATCGACACCGGCCATGATGCGCAGCAACGTCGACTTTCCCGACCCGTTCAGGCCGAGAATGCCGATCTTCGCGCCCGGAAAGAAACTCAACGAAATATCGTCGAGGATGCGGCGCTTGGGCGGCACGGTTTTCCCCAAGCGGTACATGCTAAAAACGTATTGACTCACGGAACACCGAGGGTTCGCGTGCGGGCGAGGATTTTACTCTCGTGCTCGCGCAGGAGTCGGGATGCACGCGAGAATCGAGCCGTACGGCGAGGAGGCGCTGCTGCTGGAGCTCGATGAGGGCTCCGCGGTCGAGCGGCAGGCACGTCTCGAGGCACTCGCGTCTTCGATGCGCGACGAACCCGAGGTGCGCGAGGCGGTGGTCGGACTCGGAAACCTGAGCCTCCTGCTCCGGCGCGGAAGCCGCGGACGGATCGCCGAGCGCTTGCTCGCGCGGCTCGAGGCGGGGCAGGCCGAGCCGGTGGCCGGAAGAACGCACGAGATTCCGGTGCGCTACGACGGAGAGGATCTCGCGGAGCTCGCCGCACTGCACGGACTCTCGGTCGAGGAGGCGATCGGCCTTCACCTCGCGCCGCTCTATCGTGTGGCGTTTCTCGGTTTTTCGCCGGGTTTCGCTTATCTGCTCGGCCTCGACGCGCGGCTGAGAACGCCGAGGCTCGAGCGCCCGCGCGCGCTCGTTCCTGCGGGCTCCGTCGCGATCGGCGACGGATTTACGGCGGTCTATCCCGTCGCATCGCCTGGAGGGTGGCGCCTGCTGGGGCGGACGAGCAGCACGCTCTTCGATCCGGAGCGTCGCACGCCGGCCTCGCTCGCTACCGGCGATTGCGTGCGCTTCGTGCGCGACCGATGAGCGAAGAACTCCTCATCGAACGGGCCGGCGTGCAGAGCCTCGTGGTTGGCGCCCCGCGTTTCGGGCACCGTCACGAAGGGGTCGCGTGGTGCGGTGCCTTCGACGGGCGCGCCTACGACGATGCGAATGCCATGCTTGGGAACGACCCCAAAGCTGCGGCGATCGAGATCGCCTATGGAAATGCCGTCGTACGCTTTACGAGCGCGCGAACCTTCGCGCTCGCCGGGGCCGACGCCGACGCGCGGCTCGACGGCGAACCCGTTGCGCCCTACCGAGCGATCGCCGCGCGGAGCGGATCGTGCCTGCGTTTTGGTTCGCCGCGCACGGGTGCGCGCACGATCCTCGCCATCGCCGGCGGCATTGCCGTTCCCGCGATCCTCGGATCGCGTAGCACCGATCTCCGTTCGCGCTTCGGCGGTTTTCACGGACGCGCGCTCCGAGACGGCGACCGGCTCGCGCTCGATTCCGTCGTTGCGCTCCGGCCGCTCGCGCGCGAACGTATCGAGAGCGACGCGCGGATGCGCGTCGTTCGCGAGCGGATCCATCTTCGTGACGTCGGCGCGTACTCGCAGCTCACTTCGCGGCGATGGAAGGCGAGCCCGCAGAGCGATCGGATGGGCATTCGTTGCGATGGCGAGCCGATCGTCGGCGAGCGCCCGGCAATCGCAACGCTCGCGGTTTTTCCCGGCGCGATACAGCTACCGCCGAACGGCCTTCCGATCGTGCTCGGCGTCGATGCGCAGACGACCGGCGGATATCCGGTGATCGCCTCGGTCGTCGCCGAGGATCTCTGGAAGCTCGGACAGGTTCGACTCGGCGAAGAGATAACGTTCGTCCCCGTGCACTCGATCGATCTGAACGCCGATCTTGGTGAAGGCTGCGCCGACGATGCGGCGTTGCTGGAGATCGTGACTTCGGCGAATATTGCGTGCGGCGGGCACGCGGGTGACGAACGTTCGATGCGCGAGACGATTCGTGCGGCGCACCGGAACGGCGTTGCAATCGGGGCGCACCCATCGTATCCCGACCGCGAAGGATTCGGGCGACGAGCGATGGACCTCGTCGGCGATCCTCTCGTCGCGCTCGTGACCGAGCAAGTCTCCGCACTGGCGCGCATCGCGCGCGAGGAGGGCGCGCACCTCACGCACGTCAAACCGCACGGCGCGCTCTACAATCGGAGCGCTGCAGATGAGGCTACCGCCGAGTCCGTCGCGCGAGCGGTCGCCGCGTTCGACCGAAATCTCGCGTTCGTCGGACTCGCGGGCTCGTTTTCGACGGCGATGGCGCGACGATACGGCTTGCGGAGCATCGACGAGCTCTTTGCCGACCGTCGCTACGGTGAGGACGGCTTCTTGATTCCGCGCGGTGAGCCGGGAGCTTCGATCGAGAGCGTGGAGGAGGCCGCCGATCAGGCGCTCGCCCTCGCTCGTTCCGGACGCGGCGAAAGCATCTGTGTGCACGGCGACGGCGCGCAGGCGCTCGCGTTCGCGCGGGCGATCCGCGCGCGATTGCTTGGAGCGGGATTCATTCTGCGCAGCGCCGCAACGCTCGATCCATGACTCACGCCGCCGACGCTCTCCACTACCGTGCGTGCAACCTCTGCGAGGCGATCTGCGGATTGCAGATTCGCGTCGAAGATGGGCGCGTCGTCGATCTACGCGGCGATCCGGAGGACCCGCTCTCCCACGGTGCGATCTGTCCGAAGGGCAGCGCACTGATCGATCTTCATACCGATCCCGACCGATTGAAGGGCGCGATGCGTCGCGTCGGTTCGCATTGGGAGGCGATTCCCTGGGAGGAAGCCTTCGATATCGCCGCCGAGCGTCTCGGCGCGATCGCCGAGACGTTCGGCCCCGATGCCGTTGCGAGTTACCAAGGGAATCCAAGCGTGCATAATAGCGGGACGCTGCTCGGTGCGGGAGGCTTTCTTCGCGCGCTCCGCGTGCGACATCGCTATAGCGCCACGAGCGTCGACCAACTGCCGCATCACGTCGCGGCAGCGGCGCTCTTCGGTCACCCGATGTTGCTGCCGATTCCGGATATCGACCGCACGATGCTCTTCCTCGCCTTCGGCGCGAATCCGCTCGCATCGCAGGGCAGCATCATGACCGCTCCCGGCATGCGCGAACGTTTGCGCGCGTTGCGCGCGCGCGGCGGACGCTTCGTGCTCTTCGATCCGCGGCGCACCGAGAGTGCGGAGGTCGCCGACGAAGGGTACCGCATCCGTCCTGGAAGCGACGCACTCGTCATGCTGGCAATGCTGCACGTGATCTTCGATCGCGGGGTCGCGATCGGCGGGCGCCTTGGCCCGCTGATCGACGGGCTCGAGAGCGTGCGCGCGGCCGTCGCGGCGTATCCGCCCCAACGCATCGCCGGGCGCGCGGGCATCGACGCCGATGACATCGAGCGCCTGGCGATCGCATTCGCGACGACGAAGCCCGCGGTTGCGTACGGGCGGATGGGAGCGAGCACGCAAGAATTCGGCGGCCTCTGCCAATGGTTGCTCGCGGTGCTCAATATCGTCACGGGCAATCTCGATGAAATCGGCGGAGCGATGTTCCCGCTTCCCGCGTTCGACCTCTTGCTCGGCGCGAAGCGCGGAGTGGATTTCACGCCGCAGCGTCGCACGCGGGTGCGCGGCTTGCCGGAATTTAACGGCGAGTTCCCCGTCGCCGCACTCGCCGAGGAGATCGCGACGCCGGGTGAGGGGCAAATTCGGGCACTGGTGACGATAGCGGGGAATCCCGTTCTTTCGACGCCGAACGGCGCCGCGCTCGATCGGGCACTCGAAAGATTGGATTTTTTGCTCGCGATCGATCCGTATATCAATGAAACGACGCGGCATGCCGATATCATCCTGCCGCCCGCAATCGGCTTAGAGACCGAGCACTACGATGCGATCTTTCACCATTTTGCGGTACGCAATACCGCACGTTGGAACGATCCCGTCTTTCCCATCGACGCCGAGCAACGGTACGATTGGCAGATCTTCGAGGAGCTTTCTCGTCGCCTCGGCGCCGCGCCGTCGGCTTCGCCGCGCGAACGAATCGACCGAGCGCTCCAAGCGGGACCTTGGAAAACCTCGATCGACGCATTGCGCGCTTCTCCGCACGGCCGCGATTTTGGTGCGTTGACGCCGTCGTTTCCGCAGCGCTTGCTCACCGCCGATGGGCGCATCGATATCGCGCCCTCGGCGATGCTTGCCGACCTCGCTCGGCTCGAATCGGCGATCGCCGCGCCGATTCCGGAACTCGTGCTGATCGGTCGGCGCGAGCTGCGCAATAATAACTCCTGGATGCACAACGCGCCGCGCTTAATGCGCGGTCCCGATCGGTGCACGCTCCTCCTGAATCCGCAGGATGCCGATCGCTTCGGCATCGCGGACGGCGCTGCCGTGGAGGTGCGCAGCGCGGTGGGAAGGATCGAAAGCGTCGCCCGTATCGACGACGCGATGATGCCCGGCGTCGCCAGTCTCCCGCACGGCTTCGGACATCACCGCACGGGGGTTCGTCTTCGCGTTGCGAGCGCTCACGCCGGCGCGAGCATCAACGACCTCACGGATCCCTCGCGTCTCGACGCGCTCACCGGAAACGCCGCACTCAACGGGACGCCGATCGAGGTGCGCGCGCTCGAAGTTCGTTGAGCAGGTTTCCCCACGCCCGTCGTTCGCGCGCGGGGCGGACGAGCGGGGCGAGCCGCGCGATGGAGGCGCGCAACGTGCGGCGGAAGCGGCGATCCTCGATAAATCGCTGCAGCAGCCGCCGCAACGAGGCGGTCGATCCGACATCGTAATAGCCGGGATAGTTCGCGCCGAGAAGGCCGATATTTCCGTCGATCCGTGAAGCGAGCACCGGGACGCGCAGCGCGATCGCCTCGCCGAGGACGTTCGCGCCGCCCTCCATACGCGAGGAGAGGACGAGCGCGTCGCTGCGAGCGAGACACGTCAGTGCGGCGCGCGCGCCGATCTCGCCGCGATAGCGAAAGCGCGGGTTGCGCGCGGCCTCGGCGGCCGTGCGCTCTCGGTACGTTGCATCGATGATGCCGCCGGCGAGCGTGACGCGTACCGGAAGATGGCGCGGCAGCGCGCGCGCGGCAAAGGCGGCGCGGAGCGGGTCTTTTTCATGTCGCAGGTGTCCGAGCACCGCAATGTTACAACGGCCCTCCATTTCTCGCGCGTGCGGAAGATCGGCGGGGAGCGCGACCGATTGAACGATGGCGCGCGCTTTCTTTCGCAGCGCGGGCGCGAGCCGTTCGAGTGCGAGCGGTTGTAATGCAACGATCGCATCGGCCGCTTCGAGCGCTCGTATCGCGACGCGGCTGCGCGGGAGATCTCGATAGATATCGGTCCCCGTGAGCACGACGACGAGGCGCCCGTCGTGCGAGTTTCGGCGAAAACGAAGCGCCGCGGCGCCGCTCTTCTTGGCGTGCAAGGCGACGACGATGTCGGCCTCTATCGTCGGTGCGTCGGCGGCGAGAATGCGGACGCGATAGCCCAATGCACGGAAGAGCCGAGCGTATCGGCGCGCCGTCACGGCATTCCCGGCGCGCGAGGTTCCTCGCGCCGGGGAGAGAATGGCGATTCGGGTGCCGCGAATTCGTGCCGACGAACTCATCGATGCCCGCGAACGCACCTTGGCGCTCGTCGCCGATTTGCGCGATGAGGAGTTGCTGGTTCCCTTGCTTCCCACCATTAACCCGTTGTTGTGGGAGCTCGGTCACGTTGCCTTCTTCGCCGAGCATTGGACGCTGCGCACGATGCTGGGGCGTGCGTCGCTCCTCCCGGGGAGCGAACGGCTCTACGATTCGGCGAAGATCGCGCACGATACGCGGTGGGAGCTGCCGCTCCCCTCGCGTGCGGAGACGCTCGCATATCTCGCTCGGCAGCTCGAGGCAACCCTCGACGCACCCTACGTCGACGAACGGAGTGCGTACTTTCAAGCGCTCGTGCTCTTCCACGAAGATATGCACGGCGAAGCGACGATCTACACGCGTCAGACGCTCGCATACGCGGCACCGCAACTCTCCACGCTCGCACCGCCGTCGGTCGACGTGGAGATCGAGGGCGATGCCTCGATTCCGGCGGGGCGTTATCGCATCGGCGCGCGCCGCGATGACGAATTCGTTTTCGATAACGAAAAATGGGAACACGAGGTCGATCTCGACGGCTTTCGCATCGCGCGTCGCTGCGTGACCTGCGCCGAATTTCGCGCCTTTGTCGAAGACGACGGCTACCACCGCGAGTCGCTCTGGAGCGAGGACGGGTGGCGTTGGCGCGTCGAGGCGCGTGCCGAGCATCCATCGCTTTGGCAGCGCACGAACGACGGCTGGGAGCGGCGACATTTCCGCGCCCGCGTTCCGCTCCGGGATCGCGATCCCGTCGTTCACGTCAATGCCTACGAGGCCGAAGCATTCGCGCGCTGGGCCGGGCGTCGCTTGCCGAGCGAAGCAGAATGGGAGGTTGCCGCGGCCGGGCCGGAGCGGCGTCGCTACCCGTGGGGCGAGGGCCTGGCGAATCCCGATTGTGGGAATCTCGACGGCCGGTACGGTGACGTCGTGAGCGTCGACGCCTTTGCCGAGGTCGCCTCGCCCTGGGGCTGCGTGCAGATGATCGGCAACGTCTGGGAATGGACCGCGTCGCCGTTTCTTCCCTACCCCGGCTTTGCCGCCGACCCCTACGCGGAATATTCGCAACCCTGGTTCGGCGTTCAGCGTTCTCTGCGAGGAGGGGCGTGGAGCACGCGGGCGCGGATGCTCTCCACGCGCTGGCGGAACTTTTATCTTCCGCATCGGCGGGATATTATTACCGGATTCCGTACCTGCGCGCGATAAACGATCGCGCTCGTAAGTAGGAGGAAAGGGAACCTATGTCTGTATCGGCACCGGCGGCGACCCGTCCCAATACGCGTGCGTGGATTCTCGGCACGTTGCTCTTCGTGGCGATGGCGATCGTCGGGCTCTACATCGTCAAGTGGTCGCCGTATTGGGGGAAGGCACATCTTGCGGCGGCGACCCATTCGATCGGTTCGTCGATCGTGAGCGGGACGAGTGCGACGCCTCCGGCTGCGGGTTGGTCTGCGGCGCGGGACTACGCATTTGCGTACTTTAACGCCGTATGGACGGCGGTCGTTCTCGCGCTCTTGCTCGGTGCGACGATTCAGGTTTTCGTTCCACGCAAATGGTTGCTCGAACTCGTCGGCGCGGCGAACGCACGCTCCGCAGCGATCGCCGGTGCGATCTCGCTCGCCGGAATGATGTGTACCTGTTGCACCGCGCCGATCGTCGTCGGTATGCGCAAACAGCG
>JAJXXM010000359.1 GCA_021781095.1 bacterium | reverse complement strand
CGGCTTCGCCGCCGAGACCGTCAAGATCGGCCTCATCACCACGCTCTCCGGTCCCGAGGCGGTGATGGGCAACCCGATGCGCGATTCCGCCGAGTTGGCTCTGAGCATGCGGCGCCAGAAACACGGGGCCGTCGTTACCGCTGTCCACTTCCATCCACAGAGTTCCCGTTCTTGCTCTCGTCTCGATGAACGGCTCCACGCCACCTCCCGCCCCGAGAGCAATCCAAAGGAGAGCGGTAACCCGAGCCCTGAGGTCGCTATCGCAGGCGTGCGAATCGCCCGCGAATATTCCACCAGACGCTCGTTGACGAAGCGATCGAGCGCGGCGCGCGCGACGCGTTCGCCGACCGGATCGCGCCACGCCGATGCACCGAATTCTTCGGGACGTGGGAGCGGTTCGCTCGGAAGAACGCTCGGGGCAAAACGCGCGCCGAGATCGATCGGCGAGCGAAGCACCTCGGGCGCGCGCCAGAGCCGAAAAAATGCATTGAACGAGCGAAAGCCGCCCTCGTCCGTATCGAGTTCGAGCCGCTCCGGATCGAGCGCGACCGCTTCGTGTATGCCGAGCGCGCGCAATCCGAGTTCCTCGACGATCGCTTGCAGCCGTAGATCTTCGCGCACTCCCGCGGGATCGTATCGTTTACTCCACGCGACGCAACGCGCGCCGGTAGCCCGCGCGACCGAGCGAATGGTGACGTCGAGCGGCCCCCGCCGCACGAGCAACTGCGAACCGCGGAGACGCAACTCCGCATCGAGCGCGGCGACCGCCGCACAAAAATATGCCGCGCGGCGCGGATTGCGGGCGATACGTTCGCTACGGCGCCGATCGAGAATAAGGAGCGGAACGAGGGCGCTGCCCGGCTCCAGCGCAGCAAAAATGCCCCGATCGCTCAGCCGAAGGTCGCGGTCGAAGCAAAGGAGCGTTGCGCTCATTTCTCGGCGGCTACGTCGTCGATATATGCGGCGACATCGGCGAGATCGCGACGCGACAATTGCGAGGGATAGAGCTTCGGCATCGGCGCTTCCGGTTCTTCGATCGCCCCGAAAATGCGCTTCGTACTCCACGATTTCGGCAGCGCGTGCAGATCGGGGCCAAGCCGCGTACCGCGTGCGTCGGCGCCATGACAGGCCGCGCACCGTTGCAGATAGACGCCCCGGCCACGCGAGCCGTCCCCGTGCAGAACGCCCGCCCGGTCGTTGCGAACGTGCCCGGAGCATGCCGTCAAGAGGAGGGCGAGGCTCGCAATACCGGCTCGGTTCTTCACGCGCGACGCGTTCGCCCCGTGCAGGCGCTTCTCCCCACCATTGGGAAGAGAGTCGCCGTGGCAGGACGCAAGATTTTCCTCCGCTTCGCGCAGGCAAGCGACGTGGAACGGCTGACGCGCGAAGGCGTCATCACGGCTCCCCCACCAGCGAAAGAGACGTGGAATCAACGCATCGTGCGCTGGCTCTCCGAGCAGCGCGCGGGTCGCCGCGCCGTCCTCGTCGCCGAGGATTCCACCGGTCTGCTCGGCATTCTCCACCTCGTCTTCGAACTTCCGATCGGCTTTAAGGATCCCGAGGCGGCGAACGGCTTCGATATCGCAATGATCGAGGGGCTGCATCTGCGCGCGGGCGTTCCCTCCGAGGTCGGGAACGAAATGATCGAGGAGATCCAGCGAATCGCTACCAAACGCAAAGTTACTACGCTGACCTTCTGCATCCCGATGAACCAACCGCGCGCCATTCGCCAAGTCAAAGAGTGGGGCTTCGAAGAATTTCGCATTATGGCCGAGCCCTCGAAAATGCTCGCGTTTTTCCGGAAAACCGTCTAGAACGCCGACGGTACGGGAGCGAGAGAGCGGCGCCGTGAACGAGATCGAGAAACCGATCGCACTCTTTCGCAAGGCGCAGAGACTCTATCGCGAGCGCAATTTCGAGGCCGCCGCCGCCGAGTATCGCCGTTGTATCGCGTTGGTTCCCGATTTTGCCATCGCCCATATGCGCTACGCCGAACTGCTCATGCAACTCGGGCAAGCCGATGCCGCGCTCGCCGAGATGCGCGCGGGGTTTCGTCCGATCTCCGGGCAGGTCGCGCCGTATCGTGGAAGCGGCACGCCGATTCGAGCCCTGCAACTTGGCTCTTCTTCGGTTCAAGGGCAGACCGGTACCGACCAAATTTTCGACCCGCAACTCTTTGAAACGACGACGATTCTCGTTCAATACTGGGACCCCGAGCTCGCGCTTCCCGCCCACGACATCACCTTCAATCTCATCGCCGACCCCGATATCGACGCTCCCGCCCTTGCAATGGCGATAGAACTCCTCGAAAGCGACGCGGCCCCGGTGCTCAACGCACCGCGCCTCGTCGCGCACACTTCGCGCGTTGCGCATCCATTACGCATCCAAACGATCCCCGACACGATCGCCCCGAGCGTTCGTCTGCTTCCTCGCGCCGAGATCGAAGCGGTGGACTTGCCGTTTCTTCTCCGCTCTCCCGGCTTCCACAACGGCGCGCACTTCGAGCGCATCACCACCGAAGCCGAACTTGAGGCCGCTCTCGCACGCCTTCCGGGCTACGAATTATTGCAGATCGAGTACGTCGATACTACCGCCGACGATGGACGCATCCGAAAATATCGCGCGATGATCGTTGACGGCACGCCGTACCCCGCTCACTTGGCAATTGCGCGCCACTGGAATATCCACTACTTCAGCGCCGAGATGGGCGCCGCCGAGAGAGCTGAAGAGATCGACTACCTCAGCGACCTCCGAGCGCATCTCGGAGATCGCGTCACCGACGCGCTCGTCGCCGTCGGCCGCTCGACCGAACTCGATTATGTCGGGGTGGATTTCGCCGTCTCGCGTGAAGGAAAGCTCGTGGTCTTCGAAGCCAACGCCGCGATGACCGTGTTTCTTCCCAATGAAAACGCTGCGACTCCGGAGCGGCGCGCCGCCGCGATGCAGATATTTTCGGCGACGCAACGGATGATCGCCCAACGCATTGCTATCCGCCGATCTCGCTAAAAGCGCGCATCCGCGAGGAAGCTTCGCCGACGCGAAGATGGTGTCGCTCCGGCTTCACCATCATTGCCGCCGTCAGCCGTTCGCACAGACGCTCGTCGCTCTCGCCGTCGCGTAGCGCCTTCCTCAAATCGAGGTGATTCTCGCCGAAGAGACAGAGCCGCAGCCGCCCGTCGGCGGTGAGGCGCACGCGATTGCAACGCTCGCAGTAATCGTGGGATAT
>JAJXXM010000367.1 GCA_021781095.1 bacterium | reverse complement strand
CTCCCAGTTTGGAAAGAACCAGCCGTGAAAGGATTCGGATTTCGGAAGCGGGCGCACGCGAACGCTCGCCTCGGTGAGAATGCCGATGCGACCTTCGGAGCCGAGCACGAGTTCGCGCAGATCGATACCGGCGGCGGAGGCGGGAACGGTGGGAATCGCGAGCGTACCGCTCGGCGTTTCGATGCGTCCTCCCGCGAAGAGTTGCTCGATCCGGCCGTAGCCGAGCGACTGCTGCCCGGAGGATCGCGTAACCACCCAACCGCCGAGCGTCGAGTATTCGAAGGATTGCGGGAAGTGCCCGAGCGTGTAGCCGCGTACCCGGAGCTGCGCTTCGAGGTCGGGGCCGGCGACGCCGGCACCGAAGGTAGCGAGCCGACTCTCTTCGTCGAGATCGAGCAATCGGCGCATGTGCGCGAGCGACACGGTTAGAACCGGACGATCCGTGCGCTCGGGGGGATTGATATGGCCGACGACGCTCGTCCCGCCGCCGTAGGGAACGATGCACGCACCGGCATGCCGCGCGTAGTCGAGGAGTTCTCGGACCTCGCGCGAGGATTCGGGGAAGGCGACGCCGTCGGGAATCCGCTCGATGCGCCCGAAGCGGAGGGCGAGCCAATCGGGCAGGCTCTGTCCGCGCGCGTGAAGTATGCGCGTCGCCGCCGAGGTATCGATCGATGGATGCGGCGGCAAACGCGATGGCTCCGCGTTTGCGACGAGATGCTCGAACGGCGCGTCGTGCGGAGGCACGCCTTCGCCGAGGCGCTCGCGGAGATACGCAAGCGCGCTCTCGGGAAGATCCAGGCGGACGGCCTCGTCACCCCACCCGTTCCATCGGCGCACGTCCGCAGTATCGGCGCTTATCCTCGGCGAGACCTGCCGTTCTGCGACGAAATGCATGCCTGCCGTGGAAAAGGGAATGCTTGAGGCATGAACCTTCTTATCAACGTTGTGGTGGAACTCGTCGTCATCGGCGTCATTCTCTGGCTGATCAATCGCTTTTTGCCGATGGCATCATCGATTCGATCGATTCTCAACTTCGTCGTCGTGATCGCCGTGATCGTCTGGTTACTACGCGTTTTCGGAATCTGGAACGTCTCGAGCCTGCATCTCTAGCGACTCTAGCGACGCACCATTATTGGATTGCGGGGCGAGCCGCCGAACCGATCGCGCTCCGGGGGCTCGCCGATGCTGCAACGCGCGTGCCCCAAGGATGCCATGCGAAGAGCGAGATCAGGGCAACGACCAACGCGAGCAGCGCCATTCGGAGCATCGAGCGATTCTCACGGGTGCTTTCGGAGGTGAATGGGTCGCGACCGTTCATGTGCGGCGCTCCTAGCTGCGCATGCATGGAGCGTTCCCGAAACGACGGAAATCAAAACACCGGATCGCCGAGGAGGCTTCGGCTTCGGCGACGGCGCCGGCATCGTATGGATCGGCGCGAGAATGTAATGCGACTGGTGGCAGACGTTGTAGGTGTGAATCAGCGTCGACGTAAACGCGAATTCTTGCCCTTTGAGTGCGGTCAGCACTTCCCCGGGGTTTCCGTCCTCGGCGAGTTGTTCCGCGTTCTTATAGCCGAAGAAGGGATCGGTCGGCGAGAGCTTCCGGGGCGTGTCGCCGGCAAGCCCGCGCGTATCGCCGAGGAGCAATTCGCGTAATGCAATCTTGATCGTCGCGACATTCGCGCTATTGTTGGCGGTCATGCGTGCGAGATCCATACCGTCGAAATAGGTCCCGGCGAATTGCTCGTATTTGTTGGCGAGTGCTTCCTGAAGCGTCATGACGTTCTGAGCGACGCGACGCATCGCATCGACCTTCGGGTTTTTCCCCACTGGAAACTTTTTATACGACTTCGTGAGAAACGAGCGCTCGACCATAATGTTGCCGAAGATCTGCTGCGCAACGGCGTCGATGCGCGCCGCACTGAGGATCTGCGAGGGCCCGTAGACGAGGGGATCGTTGCCGCGTGAAGCACTCAGGCCGGTGCTCATTGCGGTGCCCGTTCCGTTGAGCCCGGTGCCTTGCCCGTTGTCGCTACCTAGCGACGCCTGAAGATCGGCGATGGTAGGCACGTCACCGGGTATAAATTGGCTGAGAAACTTCTGCGTCGCGAACGCCATCGCGCGAAACGCGTCGTCGTTGCGCCGCGTCACGTAGCCGATGGGGCGCATCATTTCGTGCAGGGTGGTGCAGCGGGCGGTCGTGATGGTGCGGATGATCACGGGGGGCAGCGTCGGCGTCGGAGCGGGGGCCGGCGACGGGACGACGGCAAGCAAGCTACTCAAGGTCAGTGCGGCAAACATTCCGATAAGGGTTACGCGTCCGCGGCGGGGTTACCTCGCAGGCGAGCTCCGAACCGGTTGGTGGCGGTTAGAGCGGGCCGGGCTTCGGGTAGTATTCTGGTGGAGGACGAACATGAACGATCGGAACGTCGGGAAAGAGATGGTCTCCGAACTGGGGATCGACCCCGCCCTCGATATCGATACCGACCAACGCGCGGAGTTGCTTCGCCGTTGGCACGAGGAGGATGCGCGAGCCGCCGAGGAAACCGAAACGGATGGATCGGACGAGCACCATCGCGATTCGCCCCGCCGGGGCTGACGATATCAGGGGAGTGATCGCGCTCTTCGAAGCGGTAGCCGCCGAAGGCCGCTGGATCGGTACCGAGCCCGGTTTCGATAAGGATCGCTACCGGCGGAGCTGGGAGATGCGTATCGCATCGGGCTCCGATGCGCTCATCGTTGCAGCCGATGCCGAGGATATCGTCGGCGCAATCGATCTTCGCGAAAACGAGCGCGGCGACTGGAGCTTTGGAATGCTCGTCGGGCGCGAGCGGCGAAGACAGGGTGTTGGAACGGCCTTGCTCGACGCGGCGATTGAATGGGCTCGCGCGCGCGGCATTCGCGCGTTAACGCTCGGCGTCTATCCGCATAACGAAGCGGCGATACGCCTGTATGAACGAAACGGATTTGTTCGCACCGGAACTGTCGAAAAATCGCCGCGCCGCCAGAAGGGTGAGATCTGGGATATCGTCCTAATGGAGCGGGGTATCGAAACGAGATGAAAAAAGAGATCGGCGGGAAGCGCGATCTCTACAAATAGTGGTAGCCCCAGCGGGATTCGAACCCGCGTTACCGCCGTGAGAGGGCGGCGTCCTAGGCCTCTAGACGATAGGGCCGTGGCTCCCGGTCATGGACTCGAACCACGAATACCTGGTTCAGAGCCAGGC
>JAJXXM010000381.1 GCA_021781095.1 bacterium | reverse complement strand
CGTGAAACTCAACGTCGGGATAGGTGCGATAGCAAAAACATCCGACGACCGGAGCACCGGCGACCGGATCGATCGAAGGAATGTGCGCGACGAGCGCCGCCTGGGCGAGCGCGGTGATATTACCGAGGTTCAGCACGCGCACCGCTCGCGCGCGGGAACGCTCGGAGAGCGCGGCGGCACGCGCGGCGACGACGGCGAGTTCGTGAAGCCGAGCCCGAACCAGGCTCACCTTCGAGGTGCCGTGCGCCGATTTCTTCGCACTTCGAACCGGCGGAGGCGCGTTGACCGGCATGCCGATCGCGGCCTCGATGCGCCGATTCTCGCGTTCGACGCGTTCGAGCGTCGCGCGGAGTTCTTCGGTTTGCCGGTCGATCGAGGTGACGGTGCGCCGCTGATGCATCGTTACCGCTTGCAGGTGCGCGACTTCGTGATGCGCCATGCCCGCCGCGACGAGCGCGAAGGTCGCCGAACCCATCACCAGCAGTGCGAGGAGCGTACAGGCAACGACGATCGTGCGGCGCGAGAGCACGAAGCGCCAGATACGCTCGCCATTTTGCGGCACGAGCTTTACGTGATAGCGATCGAGAAACATCGTTACGCTCCCACAGCGACGTCGGCGCGCGTCGCCGATTCCTTCGCACGCCCGATCGCCGCGATCTCTTCTTCCGACGCGTTGCTCTCGCAGAGAAAGCCGCGGACGCTCTTCCCGTAGGTCCTGGTGTCGGCGCGCGAATAAATGCTATTCAATACGACGCCGTCGCCCCGACGATTGAGGAGTGCGAGCGCGTAGGAGAGCGTCGAACCGGTGTCCTCGTAGGCGTCGTATCGGACGAACCCGACGAGCGAGAGATCGTTCTGCGCGAGACCTTCGAGCGTCGCGATCCGCGCCGCGCTCTCGTCGCCCCGTCGTTCCGCCGCATGCAGTGCCTGCTCGAGGCCGGCGATGCGCTCCGAAGCGCGCCCGGCCGAACCGCCGAGCAAATCGTCGTGGATCTGCAACAATTTCACCAGCGCCGGCAGGTTCTTTCCAAGACGGAGCAAGGCGAGAATCCCCAACACGAGCGCGATCGCTCCGAGAAGAATCCCACCGAGGGCGAGCGCCGCGAGCAAGTCGGGCGATAAATTCGACGACAGCATCTTCTCCTAACGTTGATCCTTCGATACACACCACGACGGAAGCCGGGTTGACTCGCGGCACCCGCACCGATTCGCGAACCGTTGCTCCCTTCCGGGCCTGGCGGGGTTGACGAGGGCGCGCCGCGCGAGGCCCGGCCCCCATCATGGCCTGCGCATGATAGCACGCGACTGCCAGCAGGGGTAAAGCGAGAGAAGTCGCAGCGCGCCCGACGCCCTCGCTAGGAGGAGATCTCCGTGAAGCCCGGCGGGATCGAGAAGAGACGCTCGGCCTCGGGGCGGTAGAGCCAGCGCACGTTTCCACGCTCCAGCAGCGATCCGAAGCGCCCGTTGTGTGCGTCGCTCTGCATCTCCATGAGCCGGTAGAGCACCAGTTTGTTGCTGGGGCGCAGCACCGCGGCGGAGCCGAGATTTTTCGTCGCCACGTGCGGCTTGCAGCCTCCGCGAGCGATCGCACTCTCCGGTGAGGTCGGCGGTGCCCCCGCCACGCGCGGTAGCGGACAGTACGCGCGCCATTTGTCGATCCCCGAAATATAGCGAACGATGCTCATGCTCGAGGAGCCGTTCCGGCACGAGCCGGTCGCTCCGGAGATCGTCATCGCCAGGTGCGTTTGCGTCCCATCCGTGCGGTATCCCTCGAGCATCTTCGAACCGAGGCTCCGCTCCGAACTCGAGATCGTCATCGTCGCCGTTCCCGGAGCCATGTCGACCATGTTTCCGGGCATCTGCGGCATCGTTGCCGAAGCCGGCGGTGCGGGGACGCACCCGTCGCTCGTCTTGACGATGCGATACGTCTTCTTCGCGAGATCGAGAAAGATCGTCTCGTGCCGATCGCATTTCTCGATCGTTGCGGTATGTTGCACCGGCTGGTCGATCCGTACCCAATTTTTATAGTACGTCATTCGCTCGAGCGAGCCGTCGCGCATCATCTCCAGCATCGATTGCATCGCCGCCGGCCCGCCGGCAACGTGCTTCATCATGCCGCGCGCGAGCATGCCGCCCAAGCTCGGAAAGCCGTGGTGTGCGGGCTGCGGCGATGGCGTGGCGTCCGCGAGCGCGATCAACCGGCGATAGCTCTCGTCGAAACTTCCCGGCGGCGGGGCCGTCGCCGGAGGCATCACCATGCGCGAGATTTGATCGTACTGGAGCGCGACCGGGGTTGGGGTCGGCGTCGGCCTCGGCGCCCCGGGCTTCCCAGTCGGCGTCGAATGCGCCCCGAGCGGGGCGGCGGCAAGAACGAGCGTGCAGAGAGCTGCAGCGGTTGCCGCATAGCGTAGAGACGTCATGAAGAGAGTCCTCCCTTGCTTGAATTGCCCTACGAGCTTCGAAACGTCGTTCATCCTCCCTTCCGCTTGCGGGGCTCGTGGAACCGCTGGAAGAACAGCGCCCTTCATGGCTGAGGTAACGATTAAGGTCCGCGAAAGCGGCCCCTACTTAGTGAAGGGTCCCGTGACGATCGTGGATGTCGACGGTCGCCCCTATCGTGTGGAAGGGGAGAACGCGGCGCTCTGCCGCTGCGGCCGCTCGAAGAGCAAACCGTTTTGCGACGGCTCGCACCGCGACGGGTTTATCGCGACCGAGCGCGCACCCGAGGCGTAGGACATGCCGAGCTATCATGCAGCGGGCGAACTTCCCGAGAAGCGCCACATCCAATTCCGTCGCCCCGACGGCGGACTCTACGCCGAAGAACTCTTCTCGACGCGCGGGTTCGAGAGCATCTACTCGTTGCTCTATCACGAGCGTCCGCCGACGGCGACCCGCGAAGTGCGCCAATGGCATCGCTCGCGCGTGGAACTCCACGAGAACGATCCGCTGCGCAACCGACATTTCCTGACCGGGAAATTGACGCTCTCCGGCGACGCGATCGATTCGCGCACGCCGATCCTCGGCAACGACGACCTGCTGCTCTCGCTTGCAACCGCGCGCGAACCGATGACGAGTTTTTATCGCAACGTCGGCGGCGACGAGCTGCTCTTTATCCACCGAGGTACGGGAACGTTCGAGACCCCGTTCGGGCGGCTCGACTATCGCCCGCTCGACTACATACTCATGCCGACGGGCACGACGTGGCGAATCGTTCCCACCGAACCGACCGACATGGTGGTTCACGAATCGGCCGGCATGGTGAGCGTGCCGCGAAAATACCGCAATGAATTCGGGCAACTCGAAGAGCACGCGCCGTACTACGAACGCGATTTTCGCGTACCGGTCTTGGGGCCGCCGAACGTCGACCCCGGCTCGTACGAAATTCGCGTTACCAATCGGGGACGGAACGCCATCTACGTCGTGGAAAACCATCCCTGCGACGTAGTCGGCTGGGACGGCTATTGCTATCCGTATGCGTTCAATCTTTTGGATTTCATGCCGATCACGGGGAAACTCCACCAGCCGCCGACCGCGCACGCAACCTTCGAAGCGCCGGGCGCGGCGTTCTGCGCGTTCGTTCCGCGCCTCTTCGATTACCATCCGCTGGCGATTCCGGTCCCGTACAACCATTCCAGCGTCGATTGCGATGAAGTGCTCTATTACGTG
The DNA here is from genome assembly GCA_021781095.1 of bacterium. The sequence goes on along the minus strand of JAJXXM010000381.1, from coordinate 9,452 downwards.
AGCGGCAATTTCATGAGTCGGCGCGGAGTCGTCGAAGGCTCGATCACGCTCCACGCCGCCGGCGCGCCGCACGGCCCGCAGCCCGGTGCGGTCGAGGCGAGCCTCGGAAAACGCGAGACCGACGAAATCGCCATTATGGTCGACACATTCAAGCCGCTGAAGGTCGCTCGGGGAGCGACCCTCTGCGAAGACGAGCAGTACTACCGCTCGTGGTCGACGACGTAGGCCGCGTGCGGCTTACTGAATTGCCCCGCTGGTAACCGTCACCCCGACCGGAACGGAGATCGTGTTCGTCTGCCCGTCGGTGACGGAGATCGTCGCCGATCCGGCGGCGACGGCGGTCACGGTGAAGGGGCTGGTTCCGGAGGCGGGCGAGACGCTCACCGCCGAAGGGTTCGAACTCGTCACCGTCCAGGGGCCCGGGTAGCCGGTCTCACTGAGCGTAAAGGTTCCCGTCTGCGCGGTCGCCGTAAAGGCGAACGCGTTCGGCGTTGCGACCAAGCTGCCCGGAACGCCGCCACCGATGGTGATGCTCTGCAGCGAGCTGGGATCGACGGTCACACCGCCCGTGCCGTTGACGGAGATCGATGCCGAGCCTTGGCCGACCGCGGTCACGTACGCTTGGCCGTTCGGGGAGATGATCGTCTGCGGGGCACCCGCTCCAGCAGGGCCGCGCTGTGTCGAGGTCAGCTTCTGGGCGAGCGAGAGCACGCTTCCGTTACTCGACGTGATCGTGTAGGGGCCGAGGAAGCCGGGTTGGCTCACCTGGAGCACCGCGGTCTGTCCGAGATATTGGAGCGGTCCGATCAAATTGACCGTGAGCGGTGGCACCGACGCACCCGAGCCGCTTCCGCCGGCGATTCCCGGCCCGTTTGAGGCGGGAGAGCACGCAACGGCCATTGCGAGAACGGCAGCGATGCCGGATAAACGGAAAAACAGACGTGTCATCACTAATCTCCCGGAAAACAGCGCTTAGAAAGTGCTTTTCGGCGGACCCATTCTGGCAATAAGGAGCCCCTTCCTGTTCGCTCGCTCACTTCCGCATCTGCACTTTTAGGCGGATCGATCGCTCTCCGCGGCTATCACGCGCCCCCGTGCCGCGCCGAATCCGATGGAACGAAAGCCCTCGCGCTCGCAACGAGCGAGCAGCGTGACCTCGTCCCCATCCTCGAGGAAGGCGCGCTTCTCGCCGTCGGGCAGCTCGAATGGGTGCGCACCGTTCTCGGTCAATTCGATCAGGCTTCCTTGGGTGCCGGGGAGCGCGCCGCTGATCGTCCCCGATGCGAAGAGATCGCCGGGGCGAATCGCCGCACCGTTACTCGCGGCGTGCGTGAGCTGCTGCGCTTGGCTCCAGTACATCGATGCAAAACCCGTCCGCGAGATCGGCGCTGCATCGCTTCCGCGCTCCCGCATCGAGGCACTCGAGAGCCAGACCGAGAGCGCGATCGCATAATTCTCGGGTTCGTGGCGTTGGAGATAGGCGAGTGGAGCCGGAACCTGCTCGGGCCCCGAAACGCGAAAGGGTTCGAGGGCATCCATCGTTACCACCCACGGCGAGATCGTCGTCGCAAATGATTTTCCCAGAAAGGGGCCCAACGGCTGGTACTCCCAGGCTTGAATATCGCGAGCGCTCCAATCGTTGAGCAGAACGCTCCCGAAGATATGCGCGCGCGCGCGTTCGCCGGGTATGCGCTCGCCGAGCGCGGTGCCGGGCCCGGCGAAGAACCCAATCTCGAGTTCGATATCGAGACGGCGGCTCGGGGCGAAGACCGGCGCCTCGGCGTCGGGACTCTTGAGCTGGCCGCACGGACGACGGATCGGCGTCCCGCTCGGAACGATCGTGGCACTGCGTCCGTGATAGCCGATGGGAATCCAACGCCAGTTCGGCAACAGCGGGTCGCCGGTGGGGCGAAAGAGGCGCCCGAGATTCGTTGCATGTTCGAGGGATGAATAGAAGTCGATGTAATCGCCGATCGTCGCCGGGAGATGCATTCGCACTTCATCGAAACTGCAGAATGCGTCGGGCATGTCGCGCAGCTCGCGCGCTCCACCGACGCGTAACAGATCGCTGAGCCTGCCGCGCAATGCGCGCCACACCGGGCGTCCCGCCGCCATCAGTGCGTTGAGTCGCTCGCCGCAAAGCATCGCACGATCGGCGATCTCATCGAGATGCCCAGCTTCGGCGAGCGCACGCAGATCGAGAATGCGGTCGCCGATCGCGACGCCGATTCGGGGATCTCGCCGTTCCGTCGAAAAGATGCCGAACGGAAGGTTCTGAATTGGGAAATCGCTCTCGGGAGCGACCTCGATCCAACTCGTTCGCTGCGGGTCGTGGGTTTCGTCGAGTTCGAGCGCGCTCATACCAACCATCCCAAGGCAACGAGATCCGCGATCGGCTCGTCGAAGCTGCAACTCCCGTAGGAGAGGAAACCGCGACTCCGCGTGCGCTCGATCGTCTCAAGCTCGCAACGTCGGCCGCGCCACGAAAGGCCGTCGTCGGCAAAGCGAAAGGCCTCGCTCGAACGCTCGGCGAGGACCGCCTCGATCTCCTCGAAGGGCGCGCCCTGCATCGCCACGCCGGACGCCACCAGGAGATTGACGAAGCCGTGCATTTCGAAGCCCGAGCCGGCGGCACGATGCGCGAGCGGATGGTGCAGGCCGGCGGTCGCCTTCCATGCGACGCCGTGTTCGGCGCAAGCCCGCACGTGGGTCGCAAGCTCCGCGGGCGACGGGAATGCCTCGGCGACGAGCCCGCCGCAACGGACCTTCGAGCGCAGGCGCGTGCGTGCGAGCGATTCGACCGCACCGGGCAAGTCGCGGGGCCAGCGCTCGTCGCGCGGAAACTCTATGTAGCACGGAAGGTGACGCAAACCGAAGCGATCGAGCAATGCGCCGATCTGCGAGAGGACGGCGCCGTAGCTCTCTCTCGCCGCTCGGAGCGGCGGCACCGGAATCTCGAGCGAACCCACCAGCACGGGCGCCGCGGCGCGCGATGCTTCGGCGAGCGTTTCGATCTGCGCGGAGATCTCGTTGAGCCAGAACGGCGATTCTCGCGGCGCGTCGAGAATGACGCTCGCTTCGATCGCGGCCGCATCGTCGTGAAGGGCGGCCAGCTCCGAGAAGCGCGAATGGGGGAGGATGTAGCGGCCGAGCAGCCAGGCGCGAGGCGAGCGCCGTAACCGGCAATACTCCGCGTGCGCCTCCGGTAACGGGAGTTGGGCCGGCGGAAAGAGCCCCGCGTAGTCGATCAATCCGGTAAACATCGCCCGTGCGAGCGTCTCGGTCATCATCGTTCGCGCCGTTTGCCCGAGGGGGCACAAGGGCCCTGCCGACATCCCCGCTAAGACGCATCCCATGAGCACAACGCACGCCTCGCAGGCATCCGAAGGCACGACTCCGCTCGCGCAGATCGACTGGGATCACGTCGAGTTTTACGTCGGGAACGCCAAACAAGCATCGCAATTTTATCAATGCACGTTCGGGTTCGAACAGATCGCGTACGCCGGTCCGGAAACGGGTTTGCACGACCGTGCGAGCTACGTACTCGAGCAACACGATCTCCGTTTCGTGCTCACCTCGAGTTTGCGCGGTGACGACGCAATCGCCGAGCACGTCAAGCTGCACGGCGATGGCGTGCGCGACGTTGCCATCCGCGTGAACGATACCCGCGGCGCCTGGGAGATGGCGGTTCGCGGTGGGGCGCGTTCGTTGCTGGAACCGACCGAGCGTCGCGACGAACGCGGGCGCGTCGTCGTCGCCACGATCGCCACCTACGGCGACACCGTGCACACCTTCGTTCAGCGCGACGGATACGACGGCGTCTTTCTTCCCGGCTTCGTAGCCGCTCGAAAAAGCTACGCGCGCGCATCGAAGCCGCACCTCCTGGCGATCGACCATTGCGTCGGAAACGTCGGTTGGGGCGAGATGGACGCCTGGGGCGATTTTTATCGCAAGGTCTTCGGATTCTCTCAGTTGATTTCGTTCGACGATAAAGACATCTCGACCGAGTACACCGCACTGAAATCGAAAGTGATGAGCGATCCCCGCCATCGCGTGAAGTTCCCCATTAACGAACCGGCTCATGGAAAAAAGAAATCCCAAATCGAAGAGTACCTCGATTTTTATCGCGGAGCGGGGGTACAGCATATCGCGATACGCACCGACGACATCGTCGCCACGATCGACGCCCTCCGGGAGAACGGGGTCGAGTTCCTCGACACGCCGGACTCCTATTACGAAGATCTGCGCGAGCGGGTCGGCAACATCGACGAAGATATCGACGTTCTGCATGCCCGCAAGATTCTCGTCGATCGCGACGATCTCGGGTATATGTTGCAAATCTTCACCAAGCCGTTGCAAGATCGGCCGACGGTATTTTTCGAAATCATCCAGCGCAAGGGCAGCCTCTCCTTCGGCAAAGGCAATTTTAAAGCACTCTTCGTATCGATCGAAAAAGAGCAAGAGAAGCGCGGCACCTTGTAGATGAAACGGGTCTGCGTCGATGCCGTCATGCTCGAATCGCGAGCGCACGAGCTGGCGGCTCGATCGATCAAGGGCGAGACGAAGCGCGCGTGGATCGATCTCGCAATATCGTGCATCGATCTGACGACGCTGGAAGGGCGCGATTCCCCGGGGCGCGTTCGCTCGCTCTGTGCGAAGGCGCGGACGCCGCTCCCCGGAAGCGACGCTCCATCGGTTGCCGCGGTCTGCGTCTATCCGAATTTCGTCGGCATCGCGCGCCGAGCGCTCGAAGGCAGCGCGGTTCGCGTCGCCTCGGTCGCGACGGCGTTTCCGGCGGGCCAGAGCGAGCTCGCGGTAAAACTCGCCGACACCGAGCAAGCGTTAGGTGCCGGTGCCGATGAGATCGACATGGTCATCGATCGTGGCGCGTTTCTCAGCGGCGACGAGGAGCGCGTCGTCGCCGAAATTCGCGCCGTGAAGGATCGATGCGGCGACCGACATCTCAAAGTCATCCTCGAAACCGGAGAGCTGGGAAGTTACACCGCCATCCGTCGCGCCTGCGACCTCGCGCTCGAAGCGGGCGCCGATACGATTAAGAGTTCGACGGGAAAGATCGGGACCAATGCCACCTTCCCGACCGCACTCGCGATGTGCGATGCGTTGGCTTCCTTTTTTCGCCGCACCGGCGTCCGGCGTGGGCTCAAACTCGCCGGAGGCATCCGCAACACGAAACAGGCGCTGGGATATCTCGCGATTCTCAACGAGACGCTCGGCGAACCTTGGTTGGAACCGGGATCGTTCCGTTTCGGCGCGAGCGCGCTTCTCGACGATCTCCTGATGCAACGCGAACGCGTTCGCACCGGTCACTACACGCGCCCGGAACGCATTCCGAAGGATTGACGCACGGCCTTATGAGCTCATCGCCCTACGCAGCAGCCCCCGAGAGTACCCGTCCGCGCGTCCGCGACGAGTACGGGCTCTTTATCGGCGGCACGTGGTCCGCACCGCAAAGCGGCCGCTACGACGTCACGATCGACCCCGCTCGCGAAGAACCGATCGCGCGCGTCGCGTACGGAGGGCCCGACGATGTGGCGCGAGCGATTCGGAGCGCGCGCAAGGCGTACGAGCGTTGGTGGGCTCCCATGAAGCCTGCAACGAGGGCGAAATATTTGTTCCGAATCGCGCGCGCGATAACCGAACGGTCGCGCGAGATCGCCGTTTTGGAATCGATGGACGGCGGCAAGCCGATCCGCGAAGCACGCGATTTCGACGTGCCGACGGCGGCGGCGCACTTCTTCTATTACGCCGGCTGGGCGGATAAACTGGAGTGGGTGCTGCGCGCCGGCCGACGCCCGCAACCGCTCGGCGTCTGCGGTGCGATCGTCCCGTGGAATTTTCCGCTGCTCATGGCGGCGTGGAAGATCGCCCCCGCACTCGCCTGCGGGAACACCGTCGTCCTCAAACCCGCCGAGACGACCCCGATGACCGCCCTCTTGCTCGCCGAGATCGCGCGCGACGCCGATCTGCCGCCGGGCGTTCTCAACGTCGTCACCGGCGACGGCGCGACCGGCGCCGCACTCGTCGCGCATCCCGGTCTCGATAAGGTTGCCTTTACCGGCTCCACGGAGGTCGGTCGCGAGATCGCTCGCGCGCTCGCGGGCCGCGAGACGCGACTCACGCTCGAACTCGGCGGCAAGGCGGCGCATATCGTGTTCGCAGACGCTCCCCTCGACCAAGCGATCGAAGGAGTCGTGCGCGGTATCTACTTCAACCAAGGACACGTCTGTTGCGCCGGATCGCGGTTGCTCGTCGAAGAGTCGATTCTCGACGAGACGGTCGCGCGGCTTCAGCAGCGCATCGACCGTTTGCGCCTCGGCGACCCGCTCGATAAAAATACCGACATCGGAGCGATCAATTCTCGCGCTCAGCTCGAGCGCATCGACGAACTCGTTCGCAGCGGCGTCGACCAAGGCGCGACCCTGATCCAACAGCGATGCGATCTCCCCGAACGCGGCTACTTTTACCGCGCCTCCTTCTTCACCAACGTGCAGAGCTCGCATCGCATCGCGCGCGAAGAGATCTTCGGCCCGGTGCTGGCGGTTATGTCGTTCCGCACCCCCGAAGAAGCGATCGAGAAGGCGAACGACACGCCGTACGGGCTCTCGGCAGGCGTGTGGACGGAGCGCGGAAGCACGAATATGGCGGTGGCGCGCGGGCTGACGGCGGGCGTCGTGTGGTGCAACACGTTCAATCGCTTCGATCCCGCTTCACCGTTCGGCGGTTTCCGCGAAAGCGGCTTCGGCCGCGAGGGCGGCGTTCACGGCCTCAACGAATACCTGGCCTAGGCAACGATGTCGCGAAATCGCTACGATGCAACGCTCCTCGACTGCTTGGAGACGCTCCTCGTCCACGTCCGCACGGCGATCGTCGGCTGGGATCGAGACCTGCGTATCTCGTACTGGCCGCAGAGTGCGACGAATCTTTTCGGCATCGGCGCCGAGCACATGCTGGGCAAGACGGTGGAGGAGAGCGCACTCGTCCACGCCGCGGATTTCATAGCGGTCTCGGAGAGCAGCGCTCGCCTTCGCGAGGGACGGCAACGCGAACGCATCCACATCAACCGAAACACACGCGGCGACGGCCGAACGATCGTGTGTCGGTGGACCCGCGCGCTCGAACAAGACGACGATCGGCTCGCCATCATCTCCATCGTCGAAGACATTACGCGCGAATATGCGGCCCGCGATAGCATCCTCGAAAGCGAGACGCGCTTTCGCACGCTCTACGCCGATAATCCCGATCCCATTCTCATCGTCGATCGTGACGGATTCGTCATAGACGTCAACGACACCGCGAGACGCGCTCCCGACGCTACGTACGCCGACGTCATCGGAGCGCATTTTCGCGATCTCGTTCCCGCCGATCGACGCGACGAGCACGAGGCCTATTTCGAGAAGGCGCGCTCCGGAGTCACCCAACAGTACGAGATAGCGGTCTTCGACCGCGCGGGCACCGAACGTTTTTTTTCGGTGACGACGGTTCCACTCTTTGAAAACGGATCGTTCGCCGGCGTCTATTCCATCCTGCACGACGACACGGCACGGCGTGCGGAACAGGAGGCGTTGGTCGCCATCGAACGCGAGCGCTACGAAAGCGCGCGTCGCCTGCATTCGCTCTTCGAGGCAAACCCCGACGGCGTGATCGCGCTCGACCGAGGCGGACGCATCACGCAAGCGAACCCGGCCTCGGCGAGGATCGGCGGCTACGAGGTCGACGCGATCGTCGGGCGAGCGTTCGAGAGTTTTCTCACCGAAGCGTATCTCTCGATCGCCCGCCAACATTTTGCTACGGCGATCGCCGGCGAAGGATGTTCGTTCGCGGTAGAATGCTACCGCATCGACGGAAGCATCGTACCGCTCGATATCACGCTCATCCCACAATACAGCGGAGAGCGAATCGTCGGCGTCTACGCCGTCCTTCAGGATATTACGCTGCGACGCGACGCACAGGAGCGGGCGCGCATCCAGGCGCAACGCCTTCGCGACCTCTACGCCATCGCGAGCGCGATCGGCGACCCCCTCGTCGGTATGGTCGAAGCGCTTCGGCTCGGCTGTCGCGTCTTCGAAGCCGAGATCGGCGTCGTCATCGATACGACGGGGCGCGCGCCGAGGGTCGAGGCCTCGGCGTGCCCCGCGCCCTCCGAGGAGATCGATCCGGAGATCCTTGCGCTCGCCGTCCGGAGCGTCGGTGCCGGCCCCGACGCCTCTCCGGCGATGACGCACGATGCGCTGGTGGTTCCCATCGACGTCGCTGGCGAACGTTTTGGAGCGGCGGTCTTCTCGCGTATTTCGCAAAGCCGAACGTTTACCGAGACCGACGCCGAGTTTCTCGGCTTGATCGCAGCGCTGTTGCAGAATTTTATCGAGCGAAGCCGCGTCCGCATTCACCTCCAGCGAATGGCCTACGTCGACGTTCTCACGGGGCTCCCCAACGGAAGCGGATTTCGCGATCGCCTGCGCGGCGCTATCGAAGCGGCTCCCCTGCGAATGCAGCGCGTCGCGGTGCTCTTCTTCGGTCTCGATCGATTTAAAGATATCAACGAGACGCTCGGCCATCGGCTCGGCGACCGGTTGCTCCAAGCGGTGGGAACGCGTATCGAAGGGCTCTTTTCATCGCTCGGGGCGGTCGCACGCATGGGCGGCGACGAATTCGCCATCATGATTCAGGATGCGGGGACGAACGATCGGCTCCGCGATCTCGCCGAGCAAGTCATCGCCGCCGTCGAAGAGCCGTTCACCGTCGACGATTTCGAACAATTCCTATCGGCGAGTATCGGTATCGCGGTCTACCCCGAGGACGGAACCGACGGCGACGCCTTAGTCAAGAATGCCGACATCGCCATGTCGCGAGCGAAGGATCGCGGACGAGGCGGCTTTTATTTCTACAACGCCACCCTCGAATCGCCGATTCTCATGCGCCTCTCGCAAGAACGGCTATTACGCCGAGCATTAGACCGCAACGAGTTTCTTGTCTATTATCAGCCGCAAATAGCTCTCCTCGACGGCAAGATCGTTGGACTCGAGGCTTTGGTCCGTTGGCAACATCCCGGATCCGGGTTGATCGAGCCGGGACATTTCATTCCGAGCGCCGAGATCTCGGGGCTCATCGTTCACCTCGGGCGCTGGGTGCTCGAGACCGCCGCACTGCAGGCTGCCGCCTGGGTGAAACGCTTCGGTCCGCTGCGCATCGCCGTAAACCTCTCCGCCCGCCAGTTACACCACCGGCATTTACGGCAAGAGATTCTTGGAGCGCTCGATATCTCGGGGCTCGACCCTCAACTTTTGGAGTTGGAGATTACCGAGAGCGTCGCGATGAGCGATGTCGAGCATGCGATTGCGATCGTGCGAGATATAAAAGGTGCGGGCATCCGCACGGCGATCGACGATTTCGGAACCGGCTACTCGTCACTCGCTTATCTGCGCCGATTTGCG
>JAJXXM010000391.1:2629-3240 GCA_021781095.1 bacterium | reverse complement strand
GCCTCCCGTTGGCGATAACCGCCGGGGCATGCTCCGCGCAATCGGTACTCTCGCGCTCGCGCTCGTTGCCACGGGCAGCGCCCTTGGCCAAACGCCGCCGTCGCCGCTGCTCTTACCTCGACCGCGCAGTATCGTCACGATACGATGCCGCTCCGACCGAGCCCCGGAGAGTATCGCGGCATCCGCCGACCGCGGGGGGCTCGAGATCCTGAACCGTCGGCGCGCGCACCTCGGGCTCGGGCCGCTGCGGCTCTCGAAGCGACCCGCAATACGGTTTAGCCATGCGCCGTTGCCCGCGCAGGCCTACCGGCTCACCGTCGGCGACGGCCGCGCGCATATCGTCGCCGGGGATACCGCGGGTGCTTTCTATGCGATGACGACGCTCGCCCAATTAATCGGCGTCCGGGATAAGCATGCGGTGGTGCCGTGCGTGCGCGTCGTTGATGCTCCCGCATTGCAATGGCGGATTCTTTCCGACGACGTATCGCGCGGACCGTTGCCCACGATGCGGTATTTTCGCCGACGGATCCGAACGATTGCCGCCTTTAAGATGAACGGCTATTCGCCGTACATGGAAAACACGTTCGTCAGCCCAACCGACCCGTTACCGG
>JAJXXM010000391.1:0-2619 GCA_021781095.1 bacterium | reverse complement strand
TACCCCCAAGCAACTAGGCGAACTCGCGCGGTATGCGGCACGTTTTCACGTTGCGTTGATTCCGGAGCAGCAGACCTTCGCTCACATGCATAACACGTTGAAATACGAACGTTATGCGGCGATGGCCGAATTGCCGCACGGCTTTTTGTTATCGCCGGCAAACCCGGCCGGGCTCGCTTACGCCGAACGCCTCGTCCGTCAAGAACTCGCGGTCGTTCCCCACCCGCCGTTTTTCCATATCGGCTCGGACGAAACGGCGATGCTCGGCGACGGGCAGAGCGCCGCGATGGTTAAAAAACTCGGTAAGGCACGCGTCTATGCCGACCATATCGACGCACTTGCAGCGACGATTGCTCCGTCGGGTGCGCGCACGATGTTGTGGGACGATGGAGTAGAAGACGATCCTGCAATCGCGCCGCTGCTGCCGCGTAACGTCGTCCTGATTAACTGGCACTACGGGAACGATCGTTCGTTTACGAAGTACATCGATCTCGTCGCGAAAGACGGATTTCAGCAAATGGTCGCACCGGGAGCGAATAATTGGAGCGAAATTTTCCCGGATCTCGACACCGCGATCCCGAACGAGCGGCGCTTTATCGACGAAGGGAAAGCGGCCCACGTGCTCGGCCTATTCCAAACCGTGTGGCACGATGACGGCGAGACGCTCTATGCGACGACGTGGTATCCGGTGCTCTACGCCGCCGCCGATGCGTGGGATTCGCGCGACCTTTCCCCGCACGACTTCGCGCGTGCGTTCCCACATGCGTTTTTTGAAAGCGACGACCCGCGCTATGCAAGCGATATCGCCGCGTTGGCCGATGCAGTGCATCGCTTGGAGGCGTCGCCGCATGAATGGACCGACCGGCTCTTCTGGAGCGATCCGTTCCTACCGGCGAATCAGGCTGCCCTCAAGGGCGTCGATCTCTCTGCGGTCCGCTTGGAGGCCGAACGCGTCGAGCAGCATTTGCTGACGCATACGCCTCCGGCACATCGCGGTGCGGCTTTTGCGGAATTCGTTGCGGCACGGCGGATCGATGTTTTGGCGCGCGCCTATCAAATCGCCGATGAGGTTCGTTATTACTACCGCGACGCACGGGCCCATATCGGTGAAAAGAACGGACCCTCGTTCCGCGATCTGCTCTGGTGTAAATATTGGTTCTGGGAGTTGCGCGACTGGTATGAAGGGCTCGCCCCGCTCTACGCGCGTGCTTGGAAGAACGAAAGCCGTCCCGGACACCTTGCCTCGAACATCGAGCGCTACCATCTCGCGGCGCAACGGGCGATTCGTCGTGCCGACCTCATCCAACGCGCGACCTACGACGATTTTATCGCACGCAGAACCCTGCCGCCGCTCGACACGGTGCTTCGCATTCCGTGAGCGCGCTCTGGATGCTCGCGATATTCGCGATCTGCGCGGTGTTGATGGTGCGTCGCATCTTGCCCGCGCTATTGGCGATCCCGTTGATGGCGCTCGCGCTCTGCGTCGCGGCAGGCGTTCCGGCGGATCGCCTCGGTGCGGTATTCTCCGGCGGAGTAACGGCGCTCGCACCGGCATATGCCGCCGTGATCTTCGGCGCGTTGCTCGGGCGCGTCACCATCGATACCGGGATCGCGCGCGCCATCGTGAACCTCGCCGCCGAGTACGGAGGGGAGAACCCGTTGCTCTTCGCCCTCGTGCTCTGCGCGATTACGGCAGTACTTTTCATCTCGCTCTCCGGGCTCGGCGCGATCGTCATGGTCGGCGCGATCGTGCTGCCGACGATGCTCGCCGTCGGCGTGCCGAGGCGGCTGACGGGGCCGTTGTTTCTCATGGCGTTCGCGCTCGGCTTTACATTTAACATCGCGAATTGGACTTTCTATACGACGTTTTTCGGAGTGACCGAAGCGCGCTTGCTGCCGTTCGCGCTCGCGCTCGCTGCCGTCGATGCCGTCGCACTCGTCGCCTTCGCCGTCGTCGGGTTTGCTCGCGAACGCGATTACGCGACCTGGCGCGAACCGCAAGCGGAGAGCGATGCGAAGGTACTCGACGTCGAAGATACGATCGCGACGAAGGTACCGGCGGTTGCGATGCTCGTGCCGCTCTTGCCGATGCCGCTCTATTTTTTCTTGCACTTCGATGCGATCTCGGCGTTCTCGGTCGCGGCGCTGCTCGGGGCGGCGATCGTTCGTCCGCGCGCTATCGTACAAACCCTCGTCGGTGCTGCGATTCGCGGAATCGAGGACGTTGCGCCGGCGATCGTGCTCTTCATGGGCATCGGTATGCTGCTCGTTGCCGTCAAGGAACCGGCGATGCAGGCCGCGTTGGCACCGATTGCGGGCGGTTGGATCGCCCGTCCGACGGCATTCGTCCTCGTCTTCGGCTTACTGAGCCCGCTCGTGCTCTATCGCGGTCCGCTCAATCCGTTCGGCGTCGGCATCGCCTTTTTTGCCGCATTGGTCGGCGCGCATGCAATCGCACCGCCGCTGCTCGTCGCCGGAGTGATGGCGCTCGTAGCGGTGCAGAATGTCTGCGACCCGACGAATACCGCAAACGTGTGGGTGGCGAACCAGACCGGCGACAGAACCGAGCGAATGATGCTGGCGACGTTGCCGTATCAATATGCCGTCGCGGTGCTCGCC
>JAJXXM010000014.1 GCA_021781095.1 bacterium | reverse complement strand
TGCGCGGCGCGACGGCTTCGAAGGGTTGCATGCGCGCTTCGCCCGCGAGGACCGTCCCGACATCGGCGATATTGCCGCGCACCCAAGCGCCGGAGCGGTCGCCGTTGGCGCACGCGAGATGCTCGTCGCGTGGAATATCGAACTCGAGAGCGAGGATCTTGCCGCCGGAAAAGCGATCGCCGCCGAGCTGCGCGAACGCGGCGGCGGCCTCCCTGGTATTCGCGCGCTCGCCTTTCGCCTCGCAAACGGGCGCGTACAACTTTCCTTTAATATCACGCAGTATCGCGCGACCTCACCGCTGCGCTTACGGCGCGCCGCCGCAGCGGCAGCGGCGAAGCGCGGCATCGCGTTGGGAGCAAGCGAGCTGATCGGCCTGCTTCCGCGCGCCGCGCTCGACGACGCGCTCGCGGAATTCTTCACGATACAGAAGTCCGAACCGAGGTAAACGTTCCTCAGCCTAGCCGATATCGCCTTACCAGACTCCTTGGAGCGGGAACACCACATGCCAGCCTTGTTTCGCACTATGGCAAAGCACAACAGTTTGGACAATCGACCTCCCGGCGTCGAAAAACCGAGGCTCAGCGGCAACGGAGTCCGACATCGGTTTTATGAAAATAAACTCGTTACCACCAAAACTCGCTCCGCCGCTACCGTCGTTGACGCGTTCGAAGTCGTATCCTGTTTTCGTAAGGACAAACCGCGCCGAATATCGCACGCGAAAACAGTGCCGCGGGTCTGTCGCATTTGACCACCATGGCACGTTTGCTAATAGCGGAGCAACGGAAATACGTCTCTCAAATCGCATTGTACCTACCCGCAGCGTGAAAAATTGACCGCGAGGACCCGAACCTTTAAATCTCCAATGGTCTTTTCGCGCGAGTGCTCTTCCCTTAGGAGTCAAGCGCATTATGAACCTGTCGCTATACCACGGAACGATATCTTGTTTCGACAAGCGAACGACGGTAACGATTCCATTTCGAATCAGGGCCGAATTGCTTCTCACGAGAATAGGCGGAATCGGGCCTACACTGAAATAATACCTGATCGGGCTCTTGCTCAAAAAACTTCGAATCGCCGCGGTAATCTGGTAACTCTGCGATTTTGCATACAGTCGCTCTTGCCATGCCCCTATTCCGGCGCAACCGGCCAAACCTAGGACACATGCATAGGCGAGAATAACTCGTCGTATGCTCGCTAGCATGTCATCGACACGACGTTCATGAAGAGCCTCCGGGTTTAACGAAGCCGTAGAAAGCAGAACCTGTTCCTTGCGCCCGTACGAACCCTGCTAGTCTCCGCCACCGCTGCATCCATTGCACTACCCGGAGCGCCCCTAGAGGGATCGCGCGCCGCCATGCGGCACCTCATCCGCGATCGATCGCTCTCGTGGAGGATTCGGCGGTGCAATCAATCCCTCGGTTCGTTTTCGGTCTCTCCGCCGTCGTCTTCGGCGCCGTCTCGTGCTTCGTGCGCGAATCGGAGACCTGGCAGCGCGCGCAACTTCTTGGCCCGGTACTGACGCCGATCGCCGGCTGGGCGATCACCCTCGCGCTCGTCCTCGGGGGCTTCGCGTTCCTCGTTCCAATAACGACGCGCCTCGCGTCGATCGTTCTCGCCGCCGTTTTCGGATACTTTACCATCGCATGCATCAGCGACATCGTCAGCGCACCGACGAATCCGGGTTCGTACGTCGATATCTTCGAACAGCTCTCGGTCTGCTGCGGCGCCTTTGCGATCGCTGCAGCGACCGTTCACGATCGCTCGCGCTTCTCGCTTTTCGAGCGCATCGCGCGCATCACGCTCGCGATCTGTGCGGTTGCGTTCGCTTGGGCGCAAGTCGCCTTCCTCCACTTCACCGCGAGCCTCGTCCCAAGCTGGATTCCGCTCGGGGGCATTTTCTGGACAAACCTGACGACCCTCGCCTTCGCACTCGCCGGCATCGCGATGCTGATCGATCGCCTGGCGCGTGAGGCGATGCAACTGATGGCGTTGATGCTCGCACTCTTCGGTCTCCTGGTATGGGTGCCGATCATCGTCGCCGATCCGGCAAAGCTCACGAACTGGACGGAGATTGCGCTGACCTTTCTCATCGCGGGCGCGTCCTACTTCGTTGCAACCCTACGCGCTGCTCCGAAGCGAGCATCGCCATAAGCGGCGTCCCTTCTTTCAACGCTCTCTCTCCAATGAGGTACAATGAAATTACTCCGTTTTTTGATCGTCGCGATCGCATTTTTGTTGCCCTCCACGGCTCTGCGTGCCGCGCAGCCGCCGAAAGCCCGAGTGATGGTCGTCGGCATCACGCATTTTGTTGCCCGGCACGACATTCACAATAGCATTTACGTGGATAGCCCGCTCTCGGCCACACGCCAAGCACAGATTGCGGCCGTCGTCGATCGACTCGCGCGCTTTCACCCCACGAAGGTGTTGATCGAAGAGCCGTTCGGGAATCCGAAATATCAACGCGAGTATCGGCAATTCATCGCCGGGCGATTTACGCTTCCCGCAGATGAAGCCTATCAATACGGATTCAAGCTGGCGAAGCGCTCCGGCGACCGATCGATCTATCCGGTCGACACCTGGGGGCCATCGATCTACGACGACGCTTCGCCGAGCGGAAAGCATATCGACGCCTTTTTAAAGACGCACTTCAGAGGCGTGAGCGATCCCCCATCGCAAGCCATGATCGCGCACGATGCCTACTTACAACTGCACGGTACCTATCTCGACGAATTACGTTTCCTCAATACCGATGCGGAGATCCGCGCCAACGCCTCCTGGTACAGCATTTTCGATGGCCTTGGACGGAACGCCGATGGGGCGGGCAGCATGTATGTCGCGCAATGGTATACGCGCAATTGCTTTATCTTCTCGAATATTCTCAGCGTCATTCGGCCAGGAGATCGCGTGGTCGTCCTCATGGGGCAGGGGCACGAGTTCCTGCTGCGGCAGTTCGTGCGCTTGAACCCCAACTTGGTGAACGTCGACCCGTTACGATATTTGAACGAATCGCCCTAGGCGACTGCGAGCCGCTCCAAATGCGCGCGTAACTCGTCCGAGGAGAGCCCTGCGACGCCGAGGAGTTTGAGGCGCCCACGATGACCGCGCAGAATCGTGATGCGCGAAGGCGCGATTTTCAGCGCTTTCGCAAGCGTCGCAATAACGGCCTCGTTTGCTGCGCCTTCGATCGCCCGCGCGGCGACCGCCACAACGATCTGCTCTCCTTCACGACGAACGCCCGGCAGCTTGGCCCCGGGCTTC
>JAJXXM010000330.1 GCA_021781095.1 bacterium | reverse complement strand
GTCGACGCGTTTTTCGGGCGAGGGAATGCGCACCTTGCGCAGCATCTCGATCGCCGTTTCGCGCGCTTCGCGATGGTTGCGCCCGAGGTGGAGCCGGACGACCTCGGCGATCTGCTCGCCGATCGTCAGTACCGGGTTCAACGAGGTCATCGGATCCTGGAAAATCATCGCGATGCGGTGGCCGCGCACGTGGCGCATCTCCTCATCCCGCAGCTTAAGTAAATCGCGACCGTCGAAAAAAATCTCGCCCGATTCGATGCGACCCGGCCGATCGATCAGGCGCATGATCGAGAGCGAGGTGACGGATTTTCCGGAGCCCGATTCACCGACGATGCCGAGCGTTTGCCCGGCATCGAGGGAGAACGAGAGACCGTTGACGGCGGTTACCACGCCATCTTCGGTCTTAAAGGTCGTGCGGAGGTTGCGGACCTCGAGCAGCGCCATCGGGGAGTCGGCTAGATACCGGTAAGTGCGAGGATCGTCATCGAGGCGACGAACAGCACCGCGACGACGCCCGTAACGCGCGCGAGTTGCTCGTCCATACCGAGACGGCCGCGATAGGCCGATTCGACTTTCCCTCCGATGGTTCCGGAGAGCCCTTCATTCTTCGTGGTCTGCATTGCGAGAAGCACGATCAGCGAGATCGCGGCGAGTACCGCGAGCCCTGCGATACCGTGCGTCAGCCAGCTCGCGTGCTGCTGGAACCAGGTATGCGGCGCGAGGGCCGGAGGAATGCTCTGCGCGACCTGCGCGGCGAGCGGATTCGGCACCGTCGTCGCGTGTGCGAGCGGAGCGGCGTGCTGGGTTGCGGCACCGGCGACGTGGAGCGGGTGCGTTGTGGTGGCACTGGCTGGCATGAAAAATCAGACTCCCTGTGAGGGTTGTACGGCTCAGGATTCTATCATGAGGCGGTAGCCCCTACAAGGCGAGCGGCTATTCGCCGTGCGAGCGCTCGGGCATCGAGGCCGACCGCGACCCGTTGCTGGGCCTGGGTATCGGCCTGGAGGAAGGTTTCCCCTACGCCGATGCGTTCGACCGGAACGCTCGCCCCGGCGTCGGCGAGTGCCTCGAGGACCGCAGAACCAAAGCCCCCGGCGAGGCTGTGTTCTTCGAGCGTCACCAACATTTCATGGCTCGCCGCGCAGGCGAGAATCGCCTCGCGATCGAGCGGAGCGACGAAGCGCGCGTTATAGATCGTCGGTAAGGAAGCGCGCACATCACCGTACTCGCCGCTCTCGAGCAACCGGTAGGCATCCATCGCAACGTCGACGGTATTCCCGAGCGCGAAGATCGCCACGCCGGATCCCGCGCGGAGCAGTTCGCTTTTGCCGCGTTCGATCGGCGTCGGCGCGTCGGTCGTGCGGCCGCTCGTCGAACCGCGCGGATAGCGAATCGCCACCGGCCCGTCGCATTCGAGCGCGAACGCCAACATCGGAGCGAGTTCTTCTTCGCAACGCGGCGCGAGAATGGTGAGATTGGGAAGCGTCCGGAGATAGGCGATATCGTAGAGCCCCATGTGCGTTGGGCCGTCGTCGCCGACGACGCCGGCGCGGTCGAGTGCGAAGATCACCGGCAGGCCCTGCACCGCAACATCGTGGACGATCTGGTCGTAAGCGCGCTGCAAGAACGTCGAATAGATCGCGCAGACCGGGCGCAAGCCCGCCGCCGCGGCGCCGGCGGCGAAGCAGACGGCGTGCGCCTCGGCGATACCGACATCGAAATACCGATTCGGAAAGCGCCGTGCGAACGTCGAGAGTTTGGTGCCGTCGGGCATCGCCGCGGTAATCGCGATCACGCGTTCGTCGCGCTCGGCGAGATCGATGAGTCCGCGCGCGAAGGCATCGGAAAACGTCGGGCGCGCGCCCTCCTTCATCTCCAGTTTTCCGTTCTCGATATCGAACGCGCCGCAGCCATGAAAGGTCCGCGCATCGCGCTCGGCGGGTTCGTAGCCCTTCCCTTTCACCGTCCGGACGTGCACGAGGACGGGGCCCTCGATTCCGGCGGCGGCGCGCAATGCCGCCTCGACGGTTTCGAGATGGTGCCCATCGAAGGGGCCGAGATAGCGGAAGCCGAGCTCTTCGAAAATAACCGCGGTCTTTTCGGCGGGTGCGACGAAGCGCACCGCCGCGACTTCGGCGCTCGCGATCGCCTTGCGCGCGGTGCCGCCGAAGGGCAGATGGTGCAATACGTCCTTCGCTTTTTCGCGCGCGTAATTGACGAGCGGCTTACTGCGAAGCACCGAGAGATACGACGCAATCGAGCCGACGTTCGGAGCGATCGACATCTCGTTATCGTTGAGCACGACGATGAGGTTGCTCTGGAGTTGGCCGGCGTTATTGAGCGCCTCGTAGGCGAGCCCGCCGGTGAGCGCGCCGTCACCGAGGACGGCGACCACGCGCTCGGTGCCGCCGCGACGGTCGCGCGCGATCGCCATTCCCAGCGCCGCCGAAACCGACGTACTGGCATGGCCGGCACCGAATGCATCGTACGGCGACTCCGCGCGCATCGCAAACCCGGAGATGCCGCCGCCCTTGCGCAGCGTCGAAAAGCGGTCGCGACGACCGGTAAGGATTTTATGAACGTAGCTCTGATGGCTCACGTCCCAAACGATCTTATCGGTCGGAGCGTTGAACACGCGGTGCAGCGCGAGGGTGAGTTCGACGACGCCGAGATTCGGTGCGAGGTGGCCGCCGTTCCGCGAGCACGTCACGACGAGCAGGTCGCGAATCTCCCGCGCGAGCAGGTCGAGTTCGTCCCGGTCGAGGCCCTGGAGATCCGCAGGGGAGTCGATTTTTTCGAGCATATCGCGAGCTTCCGATTCGTGAGCGGTGCGGGCAAGCCCCGGCGGGGCGCCTCCCAGTCTTGAACCACCGCCGGAGGGAGGAGGGTTCGCTAGGTCGCATTTCGGCCGGGTGATCGACCCCTCGGTACATCTACTCCCCGAACGCACCAGGAACGTCTGGCGCGACCTCGCGCGTATTCTCTCGACGATTTTCAACCCGTTTCTCTGCGCCCTCGCGCTCTTCGTCATTCTCTCGAGCCAGACGGCGCGCTCGACGCTCGAATTCTGGAAGCTCCTCTTCCTCTCGACCGCCTTCACTTCGCTGCTCCCGATGCTCTACGTCTTCTGGCTCTACGCCAGCGACCGCATCTCCGACCTCGATATGTCGCAGCGCCGCGAACGAGAATCGGTCTTCTCCGCATTTACGCTCGCCTACGTGTTGGGCTCGCTCGTCCTCTGGGCGGCGCACGCCCCGATGTTGATG
>JAJXXM010000089.1 GCA_021781095.1 bacterium | reverse complement strand
TATTCTCTCCAAACACGGCTACGAAGTCGTTGGAGAGGCCCAAAACGGCGTCGAGGCGGTCGATAAGTACAAACAATTGCAACCCGATTTGGTGACGATGGACATGGTCATGCCGGAGATGGACGGCATTACGGCAGTCCGTCAGATCATGTCGATGGACCCCAATGCGAAGATCATCATGTGCACCTCGATGGGGCAGCAGGCACTCGTCGTCGAGGCGATTCAAGCCGGGGCGAAATCGTTCATCACGAAGCCGTTCCAGCCGCCGAAGATTCTCGAAACCATTTCGAAGGTGCTCGCGTGAGCCATCAAGGCATGAATCTAACCGACCTTCAGAAAGATGCCCTGAAGGAAGTCGGCAATATCGGCGCCGGCCATGCAGCGACGGCGCTCTCGCAGTTGCTCAATGCGAAAATCAATTTGAGCGAGCCGCGCATCGACGTTATTAAATTCCGCGATCTCGCCACGCGCGTCGGGCACGAAAACCGTACCGTCGCGGCATTGCATATGTACGTTCGCGGCGAGGCTCCGGGCCAGATGGTCGTGCTCTTCGATCGCGAGCAGGCGCTCGATTTCGTCAGTCAATTCCTCCATCGCGTGATCGGCGATATCCAGATTTTCGATTCCATCGCGGATTCGACGCTCAAGGAACTCGGAAATATCATCGCCGGGTCGTATCTCACGGCGATCATTCAACTGACCGGCGTGAACCTGCTCCCCTCCGTTCCGACGCTTTCCTACGGGACCATCCAGGCGGCGTTCCGCACGCTGATGTCGATTTTGCCGGATCAAGACGTCTTCCTCATCGAGAGCAGTTTCCTCGATAAGGATAAGGAAGTCGCCGGGCAGTTTATCATGATCCCGGAGACGGGTTCGCTCACTCCGCTGCTCTCGGCGTTCGGCGTCGAGTAGGCCGTTTCGGCTGTACCGAACGAGCGCTTGAGGATCGCCGATGTCCGACGAACCATTCGATAAAGAAGAGTTCGTTGCGTACTTCCGCGACGAAGCCGAAGAGTTATTGCAGCAGATCGACGGCGATCTGCTGCGTTTAGAGGAGTTTGTCGATAGCGGCCTCGCCGATCCCGAGATCGTCAATTCGCTCTTCCGCGCCCTCCACACCATTAAGGGCAGCTCCGGAATGCTCGGCTTTACCGAGGTTCAGGGGCTCGCGCACAAGTTGGAAAACCTCTGCGATCTCCTTCGCAAAGAGCGGATGCCGCTCTCGGAAGGAAGCGTCGAGATTCTCTTTTCCGGGCGCGACTTTCTCACCGATCTCGTCCAGGCGGCGATCGGGCAGAGCGCTCCTCCGAGCGGACTCAATGAATTTACCGGACGCCTCGACCAGTTTGTCGCGATCTATAACGAAACGTCGAACGTCATCGAAGGCAAGGCTCCGGATCGCAGCGAGGGTGGGAACGCCGTCGGCAGCGAGCCGATGAACGAAGCGGAGATCGCCGCATTTGAAGCCGAGATCGAGCGCATGCTCGCCGAGGCCGCCGCGAACGCTCCGACCGCTCCGACCGCTTCCGCGGCTCCAGCCGAGAACCTCGCGGCTCCGGTGGGAGGGCCTGCGGCAAAGCCCGCGCCCGCGCCCGCGCGCGGCAATGGCGAGAGCGCCGATGCGAAGAAAGGCGCCGCGCAGGGGAAGCGGAGTTCGCTCGCCCAGACGATTCGCGTCGATATCGACCGGCTCGACGCGCTCCTCAATCTCGTCGGCGAACTCGTCATCAATCGCACGCGCATTTCGGATATCGCGACGACGCTCGGGCGACTGATGGGCGACCGCGCGCTCAACGCCTCGGTCGGGCTCATCGGCCCGCTCTCGAAAGATCTCGCCGATAGCGCGGCGCTGCTCGCGCGCACGACCAACGAGATTCAAGAGTCGATCATGAAGGTGCGCATGGTGCCGATCGGCCAGGTCTTCGATCGCTTCCCGCGGACCGTTCGCGACGTTGCCAAGGCGCGCGGCAAAGAAGTGCAGCTGCAAATATCCGGCGCCGACACCGATCTCGACAAGACGATCGTCGACGAGGTCGGCGAACCGCTCATGCATCTGCTGCGGAATTGCGTCGATCACGGCATCGAGGCGCCCGAGGAGCGTGAACGGCAAGGTAAGCCGCGCATGGGGACGATCGCGCTGAATGCCTATCACGAAGGCAACCAGATCATCATCGAGATCTCCGACGACGGCGGCGGCATCAATCTCGATAAGGTCCGTGCGAAGGCGATCAAAAACGGGCTGATCGGCACCGAAGATCGGCTCACCGACCGCGAACTCATCGAACTCATTTTTACCCCGGGCTTTTCGACCGCGGAAGAAGTCTCCGACGTCAGCGGCCGCGGCGTTGGGATGGACGTGGTGAAGCGGAATATCACGAAGCTCAAAGGGATCTTCGACGTCGATTCCGCGCCCGGGCAGGGCACGCGCTTCACGATTAAGTTACCGCTCACGCTGGCGATCATTCAGGCATTGCTCGTTCGCGTCGTCGACGAGCTCTATGCGATTCCGCTCGACTCGGTGATCGAATCGCAGCGCGTGGAGATGCCCGACGTGCGCACCGTTCACGGCTCGGAGGTCATCACGCTGCGCGGCCAGGTGGTGCCGTTGCTCCGTATCGCCGACTTCTTCGAACTCGGCGGCGAGCGCGACCCCGAAAAGGTGATGATCGTGATCGTCGGCCTTCAGGGGCGCCAAGTCGGCCTGGTCGTCGATTCGTTCGAAGGCGAGCAAGAGATCGTCATCAAACCGCTCTCCGACGTCGTCGGGCGGATTCCGGGAATCTCCGGCGCGACGATTCTCGGTAACGGGTCGATATCGCTGATTATCGACGTGCATTCACTCGTGAGCGATGCCTATGCCGGGGGCAAGGTAACGCGAGCGGAGTTTTCGGGGGTATAACGTTTATGATGGCCGAGCAACGAGAAGAGAAGAAGCAGCAGTACTCGGGTGAGACCTTTCAGGTCGTCTCGTTCCGTTTGGGCGGCGAAGAGTACGGTGTCGATATCTCGCAGGTTCAGGAAATCATCCGCATGGTCGAGATCACGCACGTTCCGCGCGCACCGCGCTTTATGGAAGGCGTCATCAACCTACGCGGCCAGTTAATTCCCATCATCGATCTCCGCACGCGTTTCGGCATGAATCGTGCCGACCACACGAAATCGACGCGGATCATCGTCACGGATATCGGCAGTAAGCGGGTAGGGATCGTCGTCGACAGCGTCTCCGAAGTGCTCAACATTCCGGTCGAAAACGTCGAAGATGCCCC
>JAJXXM010000024.1 GCA_021781095.1 bacterium | reverse complement strand
TTCCGATCTACCTCGCCCGAACGAATCGGCAACAAACCCGAGATCGCTCGAAGCGTCGTCGTCTTGCCCGCACCGTTGGCGCCGAGCAGCGCGACGATCTCCCCTTCCTCCACGCGCAGATCGATGCCGCGTAGCGCGACGATACCGCCGTAGCGGACTTCCAGCGAGCGGAGTTCGAGCAACGTCTTCATGCCGGCGCGCCCAAATACGCCTCGATCACGCGAGGGTGCTCGCGAATCTCCTGCGGCGCCCCCTCGGCGATCATTTCGCCATAGTCGAGGACGACGATACGCTCGCACAGATTCATCACGAGGCCCATGTCGTGCTCGATCAAGAGCACCGTCGTGCCGGCTTCTCGAATCGCACGGATCAACGCTATGAGTTCGTGCTTTTCCGATGGGTTGAGCCCCGCGGCAGGCTCGTCGAGCAGCAGCAATCGCGGGCGCGCCGCCAGTGCCCGAGCGATCTCGAGGCGGCGCTGCGTACCGTACGGCAGGTTGCGCGCGAATTGCTCTTCGACCCCCGTTATGCCGACGAAGCGCAAGAGCTCGCGCGCGCGTCGCTCCGCTTCGGTACGTTCGCGTCGCTCCTTGCCGGTATTGAAGAGCGAATCGAAGATCGTCGACTCGAGAATCAGGTGCTCGCCGACCATCACGTTCGCGAGTGCCGAGGCGTTGCCGAATAGGCGAAGGTTCTGGAAGGTTCGCGCGACGCCGAGGCGTGCGATACGTTGCGTGGTGAGCCCCGCGATCGAAACGCCGCCGACCGAAATATTTCCCTCGTCGAATCGGTAAATCGCCGTCAAGAGATTGAAGAGCGTCGATTTTCCAGCTCCGTTGGGGCCGATGATGCCGAAGATCGCTCCTTCGTCGACCTCAAAGCTCACGTTGGCGAGTGCCGCCAGCGCACCGAAGCGTTTCCCCACTCCGGAAAGGGCGAGCAAGCTCATGCGTCGGCCGCCGCTTCGCCCGCGTGGTGCAACTCCGCCCGCCGCTCGCGATTGGGCAGCAGTCCTTCCGGACGAAAGAGCATGATTCCGACGAGAATCGCACCGTAAATGAGAAAGTGGAGATTCGAAAGATCGATCGTCGTATGAAACGTCGCGTCGACCAATGAATTGATCTGCGGGAGCAAAGCCGAGTTCACGATCGTCAACAGCAAGCTGCCGACGACGACGCCGACGATGTTGCCCATGCCGCCCAGCACCAACATCGACACGATGAGCACGCTCACTTGGAAGCCAAAGAGATCCGGCGAGACGAGCGCGAGCTTCGCTGCGAAGAGAACGCCGCCGATACCAGAGAACGACGCGCCGATCGCGAACGCCGCAAGCTTCGAACGCAGGATGTCGATGCCCGCATGCTTCGCCGCGAGTTCGTCCTCGCGTATCGCCATCCACGCCCGCCCCAGGCGGCTCTCGCGGAGGTTCCGGGAGAGCCAGAGCGCCGCGGCGATGCCGAATAGCGCGATATAATAATAGGGCATGACCGAGGCTCCGAACGAATGCCCGAAAAACGTCGGCACGTCGAGCGCGGCGATGCCATTGGGGCCGCCGGTGTATTTCGTAAGATTTTGGAAAATCTGCGGCACGATTTCGCCGAATCCGAGGGTGACGATCGCGAGATAGTCCCCGTGAAGGCGGAGCGTCGGCGCACCTAGGAGCGCACCGAAGAGTGCGGCGAGCGCCGCGGCGAGAAAGAGCAGCGCCCAAAACGGCAGGTGGAGACCGAACTGCGGGCTGGCGAGCATGCCGTACGTATAGGCGCCGATTGCGAAGAATGCCGCATACCCGAGATCGAGCAGCCCGGCGAAACCGACGACGATATTGAGGCCGAGGGCGAGCATGACGTAGACGGCGGCATCGGCGAGCACGCTAAAAACGGCATCGTTTCCGTAAAAGCGGGGAGCGATGGCGAGGAATGCGGCAAGCAGCAGCACGATCGCCGTCTTTGCGCGCCGATTGTGGAAACGTTCGATCGCAACGCACGCCGCGATGGCGACGAGCGCGTAGGTGTAAATCACACTTTCTCCGGCAACGTCTCTCCGAGCAGCCCGCTCGGGCGGAAGACCAATACGAGGATTAAGACCGAGAATACGGCGACGTTACTCCACTGTCCGCCGATCAACCACGTGGAAAACGACTCGAGCATGCCGATGAGGAATCCGCCGAGCATCGCGCCGGCGATATTGCCGATACCTCCGAGAACCGCGGCGGTAAACGCGCGCAGACCGGCGCCGAAGCCGTTGAGGAACCATGCCGAACCGAACGACACGCCGCCGACGAAGCCCGCGACCCCCGCGAGCGCACCGGCGATAAGGAACGTCATCGCGATCGTTCGATCGACGTTAATCCCGACCAACGAAGCCGCATCGCGATCCTGCGCGACCGCGCGCATCGCCTTACCGAGTTTACTGCGCTGTACGAAAAGATGAAGCGCGATCATCGTCACGATAGCCAGCGCGACGACGACGATCTGTTGGACGCCGATCTCGAGCGCGCCGATCTGCAGCTGTGGGTTCGGAATGACGTTGGGGAATGGAACCGGGGCGGAGCCCTGCCAGAGCTCGATGAGGTTTTCGAGCATGAACGAAACGCCGATTGCGGTGATCAACGGTGCGAGCCGCGGTGCCTTTCGTAGCCGGCGGTAGGCGAGCCGTTCGATCCCGGCGTTCAGAAGTGCGCTTGCAAGAATCGCGGCGATCAGCGCCGCGGCGATTCCAAGCACGAGGCCCGCGCCGTGCAAGACGCCCGCCGCGCGCAGCCCCACCAGGATGCCGAGCGCGACGAAGGAGCCGAACGTATAGACGTCGCCGTGAGCGAAGTTGATGAGCTCGAGAATACCGTAGACCAGCGTGTAGCCGAGCGCGATCAAGGCATAGATCGCGCCGAGCTCGACGCCGTTGGCAAGTTGAGCGAGAAACTCGTGCAAGCGGCTATTCGCTTAAGTTGAGCTGCTCGATGAACGACGAACGACCGTTGCGTATTGCGTAGAGCGAAATCACGGGTTTGCGGACGTCGCCGTTCTTATCGAAAGAGATCGGTCCGATCGGGGTGAGCACTTCGTTCTTGGCGTTACGCGGCATTTTGGCCAGCACCTCGGCCCGGGTCGGCATCTTTTTTCCGTTCGCTTCGATCGCCTGTTCGATCGCCGAGATCGCGACCTGCGTCGCCGCGTACGCATTCGCGCTATATGGGCCGACGTCGCTGCCGAATTTGGCCTTGTAGGCGGCGACGAAACGCTTCGCCGCGGGCAGGAGATCGGCATTCGGCGCGGCGACGGTGTAATAGGTCCCGTCAGCGCGTTTCTTCGCAACTTCGGCGATGTCGGGGATGCCGTCGCCGCCCATGAACGCGAGCTTACCCATGCCGACGTCGAACATCTGGCGCCGCAGCAAACCTCCGCCGGTACTCGTCGTACCACCGAAGAAAATAAAATCGGGCTTGTATCCCTTGATTTTCAAAAGGAGCGCCTTGAAATCTTGCGTGTCGGGAGCGATGTGGTCGCGCCCGAGGACCGTACCGCCGAGCTTGGTAAAATCGCGCGCGAACACGTTGGCGAGATCGAGCCCGTAGGTTTCGTTATCGTCGACGATATACGCGCGCTTCAGTTTGAGATCGAGTGCGAAACGCGCCGCGGCCGAGCCCTGCCGCGAATCGGTCGTACAGACGCGAAAAAACGTATTGACGCCGGGATTTGCGCGGCGCAACATCGCCGCGTCCTTGCCTAACGTTAGCCCATCGCTGACTGCCGAGGGACTGATCTGCACGATTCCCGCTTGATTGGTAATGGGAATCTCCGCCGCGGCGACGTTCGAGTTATAGGGGCCGATAATCGCCAACACGCTATCGTCGGCGATGAGGGTGCGCACGTTGCTCGCTCCCTGCTGGGGGTTGTGAACGCCCTGCTGCGTGTCGTCGAGCGCCTGCACGGCAAACGTGAATCCGCCGGGAACGCCCTGGGCGTTCGCGCGCGCAACGGCGAGCTTGATTCCGTCGAGCGTGCTAGTGCCGACGGAGGCGTCTGCGCCCGAGAGCGGCAGGTCGACGCCGATCCCGATCGTGGTGGAAGCCGGCGCCGGGCCGCTCGAGCAAGCGGCCAAGGGTGAGGCGAGCAAAAGAATGGCCGCAAGAGCGGCGGTGCGAGGCGATCTCATGCCCGACGGATTAGCCCGGACGGTCGCTCTCCCCTGGCGCTCCCACCGCTTCGGCCATCGGCGTCCATTCGACGACCGAAAAGCCGTCGACCTCGGCCTCGACGGGCACGAATCCGGCCTTATTTTCGAGCCGTTCGAAGACCTCGGTGCTCAGCCAAAGCGCGTTGATATTCGCGTGTTTTTGCATGTGTCCGGCGACGTCGATGGCGTGATCGGCGACCTTCTCGAGTTGACTATCTTCGAAGATCACGACGTCGCCGTCATTGAGCCCGCAACGCACCTCGATGGGCGTGCGCAACTGATTCTCATCGCGGTTGAATCGCTCGAGCTCCGCGAGGACGCGCTGCCCGGCCGAGACGCCGAGATCGCGGTCGAGGAAGCAGGCCATGACTCCGTCGGGGGTCCAGGTCTGCTTCCAAACGCTGTAGGCATCGAACGTATTGCGAACCATCTCTTCATAGGCCTGAAAGGTTGCCGCGACGGCGGTCGGCCGCTCGCCGACCTTCATCTTCGTCGATCCCACGATATCGATCGAAAGAAACGTACAGGGCTTGCGCGATGAGGATTTCAGGGCGCCTTCGATCTCACGATATCGCTTTAACAAGATGCCGCGGTGGTGCTCGGATTCCGCATCGAGCTTACGCATCGAGAGCGCGCCGTCGGCGCCGTCGGCACGAGGAGCGCTCAGTCCGCTGCGCGATGACGCTTTAAAGGTCCGCCGGACGATATAATCGAGCCGTTGCAAAACCGAATCGAGAATGCCTTTCGCGATCCAAACCGCGACCGCGATTCCCAACGGGGCGTAATTGATGCGTCCGGCGCTCGGCCACGAGAGCCCGAACCACCGCGACACCATGCGAATATCGGCGTCCGCGAGGCGATGTGCGAGCCGAACGAGCGCCGTCGTTTCGAGGCGCGGCGCGTGCACAAACTCGAGCGCGAAGAGGCCGAGCAGCGTCACCGAAGCGACCCAAACGATGAGGCCCAAAAGAAAACGAAGCACGGCGATGAGTGCAGTCAGCAATCCACGAGGAGTCAGGGACATGCTCGGAACCTCCAATTCACGGAAGACGAGGTGTAAGGTCCGCCTAACGGACCGCCCCTTCCTGCTTTCGCTCGTTCAGTCGCGGTTCTTGGGAACCCAAGGTGCGACGAAGAGCCCGGGATATTTGGTATTCCCTCGGATCGGCCGACGGAAGAGCCAGGCGAGGAGTCCCGAGAGATTCGCGACCATGACGAACTGCCGATAACCAAAATTTTCCAGGAGTGCCGCTGCGAACAACACCCACACTTGGCTGAGCCGATACGCGGTGAACGATATCTCGTCGAGCAGAATGCTGATGATCGACCCGAACATTGCCAACACGAACACGAGGGCGAGCAACCACCATTGCGTCCGCCAGTCCAGATACCCGAGTACCGCCATGACGAGCGAAAAAATGACGCCGCCGATCACCACCACCGGAGCGAGCCATTCGAAAAACACCAGATAGGGCATCGTCACCCAACTAAAGATTCCGCCGTTGCCGAAGAGGAGTTTCCGGTGAATGACGACGCACTCGGAGAGGTGGCGGTGCCAGCCCTTGCGTTGGTTGTAGAGCACCTTCGGCGATGCCGGGACGTCGGTCCAACAGACCGGAAACGGTGAAAAAGCGATCCGATACGGGCGCCCCGTATTGATACAATAATTATGAACGCGAAGCGTCATCTCCATATCTTCCCAAATCGTATCGGTGCGAAAGCCCTCGCACGAGATGAGAATGTCGCGCCGCCAGAGTCCGCAGGCCCCCGAAACGATGCCGAGGGCGTTGAACGGCGCGAAGCCCATCCGCGTGGCCAGGAAGGCGCGCAAATACTCGAGCACCTGGAAGAGCTGCATCATATTTTTTGGAAGCGAGGGTTCGAAGGGCTTATCGTCGACCGGCGTCGAGGCGTTTCCGACGGCGACCGCTCCACCGACGACCACCGTTCGCGGATCGCGCTGGAAGGGCTCGACCATCCATTGCAGCGTCTGTCGGTGATAGTAGGAATCCGCATCGGCCGTAAAGAGTAGCGGATACCGCGAAAGATTGATGCCGGCATTGAGCGCGTCGCCCTTCCCGCCGTTCGCTTTGTCGATGACGCGCAATTCGGGATGGAGACGGGATTGATAGACTTCGCGAACCTCTTCGGTAGGGAGTTCGACGCGATAGATCCCTTCGTAGGGTTCGAGATCGAAGGCTTCGTGCAGCCGTTCGAGCGTGTCGTCGGTAGAGCCGTCGTTAACGACGACGATCTCGAAATTGACGTATTCGAGCGCCAACATCGATCGAACCGAGGTGACGATGATCTCGCGCTCGTTGAACGCGGGCACCAGCATGGTGACCGGGCGGTCGAGTGTCGAATTCGAACGGCGCACCGGATCGGCGAGATGCATTTTTACGAAACTTGGTAGGCGGAGCAACGCCACGCCCCCGGTAAATGCATAGTAACCGTTGATAATTAAAAAATAGACAAACAATACGGTTTCGATGATCGCCACCGCTCCGTCCATGGCTTGATGCCCGTATACGCTCACAACCGCGCCTCCGGTGCTCCCTGCGATGCCGCTCGGCGGTCGCGCGTCGGCGAACGCTGCGCCATCATTTTTCGCTCCGCGATCGCCTGCGTTATCGCATCCCGCGCGTAGCGGTCTTTCACCTCGACGAGGAAATCTTCGAGCAATCCGCTCTCTCCGTACAGTTCCACGATCGCCTCGGCGGCACGTAAGCGAACCCAATAGTCTCGGTGCGATGCCAACCGGAGGAGCGTTTCGCGATCGTCGTACCGGACGCATTTCCTCAGCACGCGCAACGCCGAGAGGAGCACGATTGGTGACTCGTGGGCGCAGTACCGCAGTGCGAGCGCGCGGTCTTCCTCCGAGGCCAACGGGGCGAGGGAGCGAAGCGCCGCCGCAATCGTCTCGCTCTCCTCAGACTCTTCGAGCACGCGTTTACAGACCGCGCGCGCCGGCGATGGGGAACAGAACCGGACGAAATCGAGAAGCCGACGCCGGCCCGCTTCATCGGCGGTCGCGATCGCCGCGCGCAACGCCTCGTCGAGATCGATGCGATCGATCTCCTTGAGCATGCCCTCGACGCGCGAGCGAACCCAGTCGTCGCGGTCGCGCACTAATTCGAGGACGCCGTCGGTAAAGCGCGGATCGATGCGCAGCGCACACTGTGCGGCGGCGCGGGAGAGTTCCGCGCCTTCGTCGGCGGAGAGACGAATGGCGTCGTCGAGCGCCGCGGGATCGCGCAGCTGCCCGAGCGCCGTCAACGCGAGGATTTTCTCCGCATCGTCCCCGCGGCCGAGCCAGTAGAGCGCGTGTCGATCGAGCTCGATAGCGTACGCGATCGCATCGAGTTTGGGCAGCACTTCACGAGCGCGGTCGCGATCTTTATCGCGCAGTTGATGGAACTGCGAAAAAAGCGCGATCACGGTAAACCAATCGCGGCGACCGACACGAGGAAGAACCTCGGGGAGCGCCTCGCCCGTATAGGCCGTTTTAAAAATCGAACGCCATCGCTGCGTCAGAATATTCTGCCGCCGTCGAGCGAACGAATTGCGCGTCCGAATAAAGACGAACGCAACGATCAACGCGGCGGTCATGATCGAGGAGAAAAGAACGCTTACCTCGATGAGCCATAATAGTGGTTCAGAGGCGCTCGCGAAGTGCAACGCGTACCTCGAGGCGATCGTAGGCGCCGGTCAAACCATACCAACCCATGGCGATCGCCAATCCAATGCGCGACGACAACCGATGCGTGTCGCCCAGAGAAAACGACAGGCTATGATAGACGGCGGGGGGAGTTCCGAAACCGACGTTCTCCACGTCGCGTCCGGTCGAAAGTGCGAAATTTTCGGTGTCGCATGGCAGATAGCGCGCCATCGAAACTCCCTCGGAGAGCGCGATCCCCGGCACGTTGCTCAACCGAGCGAACGTGATCGTGCCCGCCAGGCGAAGGTCGCGAAAATAGCGGTCCATGCCGACGTGCTCGATGGAGGCTCCTACCGACGTGTATTGTCGAGTGGCATACCCGGCCTGGTAGCCATATCCGCCTCCGGCCCGCAGATCGAGATCGCCCTGAGCGCTCGATGCGGGGAGCACGTTGTGTTGTGGGCTAAACGAGCCGATGAGGTCGGCAATGACGTGCGGCGTCACCGCAAGATAGGTTCCCGCCTCGTACTCGTTATCGTCCTCTCCGAATCGCACGTCGTCGGCAGCGCGAACGTACGCCGATCGTTTATTGCCGTCGCGGGCGACGACGAGGACCGACGCACCGCTCCAGTTTCCGCGCCCCTTCGTTAACGTTGCCGCCGACGCTCCTTCTTGGAGAACGACGCGTTGCGTCGGAGGCGGCGGCAGAGCGCAGCGCGCGGCGACGTGCCCCGGAATCGTCACGGCGAGCGCGACCGTCGCAAGCACGAGCCGGCGTTTCATCGGCGAGACGGGGCGCGAATCCCCGCGATGACGTCATCGAGAATCTCGTCGAGCCCCACCTTCGGTTCGAAGGCGATGGCGCGCCGCGCCTTGGTAATATCCGGAACCCGGCGCATGATCTCTTCGAAGCCCTGCGGATACGCGAGCGAGAAAGGAACGAATTCGATGGTCGATCTCGATGCGGTTCGTTCGACGATGCGTTTCGCGAGATCCAGAATGGTCATTTCGCGCGGGTTACCGATATTGAGCACCTCACCGGCGAGCGTACCGATATCGTGCAAGATCGACATGAATGCATCGGTGACGTCGTGGACCGAACAAAAGCAGCGCGTCTGCGTTCCGTCGCCGTAGACCGTCAACGGCTCTCCGGCGAGCGCCTGGGCGGTGAGACGGGGCACGACCATGCCGTAACGCCCGCTCTGCCTCGCCCCGACGGTATTGAAAAGGCGCACGACCACGACCGGGAGCGCGCGTTCGCGCTGCAAGGCGAGCGAATAAAATTCGTCGTAGGCTTTCGCGCAGGCGTAGCTCCATCGCCCGACGGTTGGCGATCCGAAGCAAATCGGGTCCCCTTCGTTCGACGGAATCTTCGTCGAGTGCCCGTACACCTCGGAGGTCGATGCGATAACGATCGGGGTCTTTCGTTTTAGCGCGGCTTGTACGACGCTCTCGGTGCCGCGCGCGTTGACGTCGAGCGTGTCGAAGGGGCTCTCAACGATAATTCGCAGGCCGATCCGCGCGGCCAGGTGCACGACGGCATCGCAGCCGTCCATCGCACGTTCTACGACCAGTGCATCGCGAATATCGCCTTGGACGAATCGACTGCCGCGACGCGCGAGCGCCCCGGTAAGATTGGCGAGATTCCCGGTCGAGAGATCGTCGAGCGCGACGATTTCGTGGCCTGCGTCGAGTAACGCGTCGCAGAGATGCGAGCCGATAAAGCCCGCGCCTCCCGTTACGAGCACCTTCATAGGGCGAATACCGTCGCCGAGGTTGCCGCCGCCCGCTCGGGAGTGATCACCTGGCGCGTATCGACGATTAACGAAGCGTTCTCGAGAATCGTGTGGTAGTCGACGGCATCGTGATCGGTGAGGATGACGACGCAATCCGCTCGTGCGACGTGCGAGGGATCGAGCGGCACGCTCTCGAGCGTGTCGACTCGGCGCCTCCGCAACGAATCCGCTCCGTTCGATCGGTCGCTCGAACGACGTTCGTAGGGTACGATCACGCGCGGACGCCATTCCGGCCAATCGTTATGCCGCCCGTTGAGTTCGGCGACGTAGGGATCGTGATAGGAGACGACGGCGCCCCGCATGCGCAAGCGGTCGATGACCGCGACGGCGGGGCTGCGCCGCGTATCGTCGATATTTTTCTTATACGCAACGCCGATGACGAGAATGCGTGCATCCCGCAACGATTTTCGCGACTCGTTGAGGGCGGCGGCGATCAGGTCGACGACGTATCCGGGCATCTGCGAGTTTACGTCCTCTGCGAGCTCGATAAATCGCGACGTAAAGCCCTGTCGCTTCGACTCCCACGCGAGGTAGTGCGGATCGAGCGGAATACAATGGCCGCCGACGCCGGGACCAGGCTGAAACGGCATGAAACCAAACGGCTTCGTCGAGGCGGCGGCGATCACTTCACCGCTGTCGATGTTGAGCTGTCGGCAGAGCCGTGCGAATTCGTTGATGAAGCCGATATTCACGAGGCGAAAGGTATTTTCCAGGAGCTTTACCGTCTCGGCGGCGCGTGCCGACGACACGACATGCGTCTCTTCGAATATCGCATCGTACAACACGCGCGCGGCGGCGGTGGAGCGCTCGCTGCAACCCCCGATGACTTTCGGGATCCGGCGCAGCGGGAGGTCGCGCCCCGGATCGATGCGCTCCGGCGAGAACGCGGCAAGGAAATCGCGGTCCAAGCGGAGGTTCGATCGTTCGAGAATGGGGACCAGCGCCTCTTCGGTCGTGCCGGGATAGGTCGTCGATTCTAACACCACGAGTTGGCCGGGTCGGAGCGCCCCGGCGACCTGCTCCGCAGCGTCGAAAATGCACGTGAGATCGGGAAGATTCCCAATGCCCAACGGCGTTGGGACGCAAATAACGACCGCGTCACATTCCGCGAGCCGAGAAAAATCGCTACTGCATTCAAAGCGTTCGTTCCCGACCAACTCGGTGACGCGTTCCTCGGGAACGTCGCGAATATGCGAGCGGCCGGAGTTCAGCAAAACGACGCGCTCGGGGTTGATATCGAATCCGAGTACCTTGGGAAAAACCGAAGCGAACTCGACTGCGAGCGGAAGACCGACGTAGCCGAGACCGATGATGCCGATCGTGGCGGTCCTCGTGGTGAGACGCCGAACGAGCTCATCAACGTGTATTGAGAGCGGTCTCGATACAGAGAGACCGTCAGCGCGCTTTCCCATAGTTTCTCCTATCGACCAAGTACGCCGTTCCTTAGCGGCCCGAGGAGGAAACCCTGCCGCTCGCGTTTCAGCGTTCGATCGTCGCCGCCGCGTTAAAATAACTCGCGTTGGGATGATGGATCACGAGCGCTGCGGTGGACTGCTCGGGGACGATTTGAAAACTCTCGGTGAGGCGGACCCCAATCGCTTCCTCGGCGCCCAACAGCGCGAAGGCGGTCTCGTGCTGCGAGAGATCCGGACAGGCGCCGTAGCCCCACGAATAGCGTTTGCCTCGCTCGGGCGCCAAGCCGAGTTCGCGGCGAATGCGACGGTGGCCCCACTCCGCGAGCGCCTCTGCGGACTGAACCGAAAAGCCGTGCAAGAAATACGATTCGCTAAAGTCGCCGCGTGCGTGCAGCCTTTCGATTTCATCGCCGACCTCGGCACCGACCGTCACCACCTGAAGTGCGATGATATCGGAGGCGGCACCGGAGACCGGCTCGCGAAGATAATCGGCGAGCGATAGATGCTCCCCGCCGACCTGGCGCGCAAACGTCATGCGGGCGATTTCGCGCGTCGGATCATTGGGATCGAAGAACAGAATCTCGTTCCCAATGCCGGCGGCTGGAAAATATCCGTAGACGACGCGTGGGTGGAGAATTCCACCACGCTCGGCCTCGGCACGAAAGCGAGCGAGCCGCGGTTCGAATTCTTCGCGTACCGTTTCTTCGAACGCTTCGCCCTTCTGATTGCTCGCGCCCCACGAGAGACGGTAGAGCGATTTGAGATCGAAGCATTCCCATAGTTCGCGAACGTCGATCGCATCGATGCTCCGCGCACCGAGGAAGGGCGCTTGCGGTGGTTCGACAAGAACGCTTTTAACGCTCGATATGCGAAGGTCGCCGGAGGGCTGGGTGAGCTCCCGCACTTTTTCTTGCGCCTTGAGCGCCTCGTTTTTCACACGCTCGACAAAATCGCGCCGCCGTTCCGGCTCCCCGGTCAACACGTCCATGATATCGAGCCCCTCGAACGCATCCTTCGCGTAGAACACGCCGGGTTCGAAGGTGCGTCGGCCATCGTCGAGCAGGGCGATCCGTCGCCCGAAATCGCGGTTGATCGCGGCTCCGCCGACGATGACCGGAAACTCCAACGCGCGGGCGTCTTGTTCTTGCACGCAAATCGGCATTTGCTTGCTCGTCGAAACTAACAACGCGGAGAGGCCGATTGCATCGGCGTTGACCTCGCTCGCCTTCTCGAGAATGACGTTCATCGGCACCTGTTTGCCGAGATCGTGGACGGTATACCCGTTATTCGAAAGAATCGTATTGACGAGATTCTTCCCGATGTCGTGTACGTCGCCGAAGACCGTCGCGAGCACGACCGTGCCTTTCGTGCTGCCGTCGCGACGTTCGAGGAATTGTTCGACGTGAGCGACCGCGCGTTTCATCACCTCTGCGGACTGGAGGACGAAGGGAAGGATGAGTTCGCCGGCCCCGAAGCGGTCGCCGACCTCTTTCATCGCCGGCAACAGCACTTCGTTGAGCACCTCAACGGGGGTTCGACGCTGCAACACCTCGTCGAGCATCGCTTCGATGCCGTCCTTCTTACGACGGAGAATCGCCTGATGGATGCGCGCCTCGGCGGGCGAATCGTCGTCGTCGCTCGCTGCATCGCCGTCGGCACGAACGACGGCATGCTCGTAGCGTTCGATAAAGCGCGCGAGCGCGTCGGGGCGTCGATTGAAAACGAGATCGTCGCAAGCCTCGCGTTCTTCGGCATCGAGTTCCGCATACGGCGTGATCTCTTTGGGATGCACGAGCGCGAGGTCGAGACCGGCTTCGACGCAATGATGGAGAAAAACGGAATTCAGCGCCGCTCTGGCGGCCGGCTTCAGGCCGAACGATACGTTGCTGACGCCCAACGAGGTGAGCACGCCGGGAAGCGCCGCCTTGATCGCACGAATGCCGTCGATCGTTTCGCGCGCCGAATCGATATACTCGGCATCGCCGGTCGCGAGCGTAAAGGTAAGGTCGTCTAAGATCAACGCCCCGGGTTTCAATCCATATTCGCCGACGACGATATCGTAGATGCGTCGCGCCACCTCGGCCTTGCGTTGCGCGGTCTTCGCCATGCCCGCCTCGTCGATGGTCAGCGCGACGACCGCGGCGCCATGCTCGATCGCCATCGGCAGGACGGCATCGATCTTCGCGCGCCCGCTCTCGAGA
>JAJXXM010000057.1 GCA_021781095.1 bacterium | reverse complement strand
CGGAGCGAATGCGGTCGCGGGCGCGCTCGACGAGTACGTCGCGCGGATCGCCTTCGAGGTGACCGCCGGTCAGCACGACCGCGCAAAGGCCGAACGCCAGTAACGCGCGCGCCGCTTCGTCCATCTCGTTGCGTTCGATCGATCGACGCCCCAGAAGCGCGCCGGCCTCCGTAAGATTCGGCGTGACGATCGTATTCTCGAGCCGCAGCATGCGCTCGCGCATCGCTTCGAGGGTTCCCGCGGAGACGAGCGCTCCACCCGGTGAGGCGGTGAGGACGGGGTCGAGTACGGCGAGGAGCCGCGGATGCATCGCGACGTATTCGGCGACGATTGCGACATGCTCGGCGCTCGGTAGCGCGCCGATGCGAATCGCCGCGATCTGCGGCCACGGCACACAGCGAAGCTCTTCGCGCACCGTCGCGAGATCGACGGCGTGCAGCGCGCGAACGCCGCTCCCGTCCTGCGCGCTGACCGCGGCAACGACCGTGAAGACTTCGTTGCCGGTACGCCGACCGAGTTGGATATCGAGCCCGACACCGGCGATGTTCCACGGATGCGTCGTGCCGATGCTCAGAACCGCTCTCACCCGGCAGCCTCCCACGCGGCGACGTAGCGGCGTGCGGCCGCTGCGGGATCGGCGGCCCCAGCGAGAGCGGAGATCGTCGCCGCCATCGCCGCGCCGTGCGCGCGAACGCTCGCGAGGCTCTCGGGGGTGATGCCGCCGATCGCGCAGACCGGTAGCGCGGTTGCGTTCGCGACCGCCCGCAAACCGGCGAGACCGATCGGTTCACCCGCATCGGCTTTACTTGCGGTGGCAAAGACCGCGCCGACGCCGAGATAATCGAGGGCGCTTGCATCGAGAGCGCGTGCTTCGGCGGCGAGCCCGATCGAGAGGCCGACGAGCGCGTCGGGCCAGAGCCCGCGGAGCCGCGCCGGGTCGTCAAAGCCGTCGTCACCCGGCCCCAGGTGGACGCCGTCGCAGCCGGCGGCC
Organism: bacterium; assembly: GCA_021781095.1. The sequence continues at coordinate 2,279 of JAJXXM010000057.1, read as the reverse complement.
TGCGCGGCGCGCCAGTCATCGTTGCCGATTGCGAGCGCGCCGTGCTCGTGCACGCGTGCGCAAAACGCGCGCAACCGCGCCGGATCGATGCCCTGCTTGGCACGATATTGCAGGATGCGGATTCCGGCAGCGAGCGCCGCTTCAACGATGCGCTCGGCATCGGGAGCCTCGTTCACGATCGCGTACGGCCCGCGCAACAACGCGCGCGCATCGGCACGACTCATTGTTTCTTCTGTGCCGTTCGCAAACGCAGCCAGAGGATGACGTTCGCGACGACGTAGAGGACGAACACGAGAACGACGGCGATTGCGAGGACCCGTTGGCCGCGTTGAAGCGCGAGCGGAACGAGAAAGCCGAAACAGAGAACCGCGCCCATCGCCAGCGAGAGCGCGCGCGTAAACGGAAAGAGCGGCCCGGGACCGGTGTTCACGAGAAGGTTCCTATGCGTCCAGGAGAAGATCGCTGAGACGCAAGAGCTCCTCTTCGTCGGTGAAGCGCAATTCGATGCGCCCCCCTTTTCCCGCTCGCACGATCCGCGCACCGGTTCCGAACCGGCGTTGCAGATTGTCGATGAACGCGCGTTCATCCGCGTTGAGTTCGGGCTCCGTGCGTTCGGTGCGACGCACAGGCGGAGCGGTCGTCTCGCGCACGAGTTCTTCGATCGCGCGAACCGAGAGTTGTTCGTCGGCAACGCGCCGCGCAAGTGCAAGGCGTTTACCGGCGGGAATGGCGAGCAACGCGCGTGCGTGACCGGCGGTTATGCGGCGGTCGACGAGCATCGTCTTCACTTCGTCGTCGAGCGTCAACAAACGCAGTGCGTTGGCGATTGCGGGGCGGCTCTTGCCGATGCGCACCGCAAGTTGCTCCTGCGTAAAGGAATATTCGTCGATGAGGTGCGCGAAGCCGTAGGCTTCTTCCAGCGGGTTGAGATCTTCGCGTTGCAAGTTTTCAACGATCGCGACCTCGATCGATTCGACGTCGTTACTCGCGCGAACGATGGCGGGAATACCGCTCTTCTTTGCGATTGCGCTCGCCCGCCACCGTCGTTCGCCGGCGATGATTTCAAAGCGCTCTCCGCGCGCGCGCACGATAATCGGCACGAGCACACCGTACTGTTCGATTGAAGCTGCAAGTTCTGCGAGCGCATCGCTGTCGAAATGCTTACGCGGCTGCGCCGCATTCGGCGAGACGCGGTCGATTGGAATTTCGCGAACGACATCGCCGGAAATTTCGGCTGCAGGGGAGCTCGGGCGCACGGGGGTCGGAGCGATCCCGGCATCGCCGAGGAGCGCGGTGAGGCCGCGACCGAGACCGCGCTTCGGTGCGCTCATGCGCCCGCCTTCGCGCGTTCGCCAATCTCTTGAGCGAGCGCGATATAGGCTTGCGCTCCGCGGCTCTTGATGTCGAAGAGAATCGCGGGTTGTCCGTACGATGGAGCTTCGCTCAAACGAATGTTCCGCGGTATCTGCGTCTTATACATTTGTTGCGGAAAATATTTTTCCAGTTCGTCGATCACTTCACTCGCCAGCCGCGTGCGTCCATCGAACATCGTCACGAGCACGCCGCTAACGTGCAAATTCGGATTGAGCGCTTCGCGGACTTTGTGCACGACGGCAGTCAACTGCGTCAAACCTTCGAGCGCGTAGAATTCCGCTTGCACCGGAATGACGATCTCGTCGGCGGCCGTGAGGGCGTTGATCGTCAGCAATCCCAACGACGGCGGGCAATCGATGAGGACGTAGTCGTAACGCGAGGCAATCGGTTGCAGCGCGGCGCGCAGGCGCGTCTCGCGCGAGAGAGCGGAAACGAGCTCGATTTCAGCACCGGCAAGATTGAGCGTTGCAGGGAGCAATTCGAGTTGCGCGATGTCGGTCGGCACCAACGCATCGGCGATGCGCGCGTCGCCGAGCAGCACGCTGTAGGTATCGGCACGGAGTTTGCCTTTCTCGATGCCGAATCCGGTGGTGGTATTTCCTTGCGGGTCGCAATCGATAACGAGGACGCGCTGCCCTTCCAACGCGAGAGCCGCGCCAAGATTGACGGCGGTCGTCGATTTTCCGACGCCGCCCTTCTGGTTGACCAACGCGATGATGCGAGTCAGGGAAGTCTCCTTAAATGTTTCACGTGAAACTTTTGTGGTCGTATTCGGTTCTCGCCGATGAAAGATACTCCTCAAGCAACGCGAGGAGCGAATCCCGCTCGTTATGCCCGGGTTCCTCGGTAACCTTCTCGAGAAGCAGCGCAAGCGCCGCCCCCACACTCTTATCACCTCGAAACGA
>JAJXXM010000283.1 GCA_021781095.1 bacterium | reverse complement strand
TTGCCGCGGGCGCGATGAAACGCAGCGAACGCCGCCGGAGCGATCTCCGAGGGTTTGATCTCGCTGCGACCGCCCCAAAATACGTTGGTGTAATCGAACGGGATCCCCGCTTCGCGCAGATGGGCGTCGATCGCCGCCTTATGTTCGAGAACGAGCGCTTTTTCGGTTCCGTGCGCGACCGCCATGATGTTGACGTTCATGAACTCCGGGCCGCCCTCACGCAAATATCCGTGCGTGATGACGTAGTGGCGCGCGACCTCTCGGCCGGCGGCGATTTCGCTTCCCGGAGCGACACGCCAGTGAAAGAGGGCGTTATAACGCGTGACGCGCTCGTTTGCGGCATTCGGTTTTACGTGCTCTAGGAACGTGGAAAAGCGCCCGATCACCTTGCGCCGTTCGAGTTCTTCGGCGACGGCAAAAAAGCGCTCCAGCGAGGTGCCGGCCTCAGCGGCGCGCGCAACCCAGCAATCTTCGACAATTTCGTCGAGCGTAAATTCGCGTTTGAGCGCGGTGAGTACGCGCCATTCTTCTTCATCGAGCAGCACGATATTCGTGCTCTGTATCTCGCCCGGAGCATCGGCACGCGCACCGGGTTCGAGGCCGCGTCGGCGAACGTGCCCGACGCCGAGCGCGAAGAGCATTTTCGCCGGCATGAGTTTGAAGGCTTCGGCCCCGACCTCAGCGGCGAGAAATTCGGCGTGCTTGCGTAGCGAATAGCCCTGCGGCACCTTCAATGTCGTCCAGAGACGGAAGGCGCTGCCGGGTGAATCGCCATCGGTGCTGCGAATAACGATATGCCCCGAGAATGGATCCTCTTTGCTCATGAAATCGAACGCCGCGTCGAGACGCTCCGCCGGAACCCGCCAAGCAACCAGCGCGCCGGGTGCGAGGCTCGTGGCCAGCAACGTTTGCCGGACGCGGCGAATCGTTCCCGCTTGAAGCATCGCAATGATGCGTTCGAGAACGACCGGCAAGGGAACGCCGCTTTGCCGCGCGATTTCACCGAACGGGTCGCGCTGAAAACCCGTGAGGCGGTCCTCCGAGACGGCGAGAATTTCAGCGTTGACGGGGTCTGCAATCGCGATCACTTCGTATATTCACTTTCACCGAGAGCAAGTTCGTAATTTTGCTCCGCCGTCTGGAGCGAATAGACCGAAGAAACGGCATTTTTCTGCGCCGTCGCCAACGTCGCTTCTGCAGTCACGAGCGTCACGAGGTTCGCAACTCCGGCTTTATATTGCGCGCTCGCGGCATTGTAACCGACCTGCGCCGCCTTCAAGCTTGCTTGCGCTTGGTCGAGCGCCGATCGCGCCGCATCGAGTTTCGCAATCGCGCTGCGCACGTCGCTCTCTACTTGCAAGCGCGAGAGCGTGACGCCCGCTTTCGCTGCATCGGCCTGCGCCGCAGCGACTGCAACGTTGTAGTTTGTGAGCCCTTGATCGAAGATCGGCACCGTGAGGGTCGCGCCCAAGGATTTCGATTGCACCGGAACGCCGTTGAGGCCGCTCTGGTAACCATCGCTCGCGTTGGCGTTGATCGACGGGAACTTCGTCAAACGATTGAAGCGTACGTTTTCCTTCGCCGCCTGGTAGCCGTTGAGCGCAGCGAGATAATCCGGACGCATTAATAACGCGCGTCGAACCGCCTTATTATAAGGCAGCACCGAAAACTGCGCTGCCGGTGCCGTCAGGGAGCCCGCTGTATTATCGATCGGTTCGATCAAAGCGTTCGCATCGAGCCCTAAGGTCGTCGCGAAGGTCGCTTGCGCGGCGACACGCGTTCCTTCGTCGGTGACGAGTTGCAGGCGCGCTTGCGCCGTGAGTGCTTGCGCGGAATAGAGATCGGAAGGCGCCGCGGCACCGACGCGGATCTGCGCTTCGACGAGCCGCGCTTGCGTGAGGTACTGTTTGATAATTTGTTGGTCAACGCTCACCGAACGATCCGCAAGCAGCACTCCGTAGTACGCTTGCGCGACGGTATAGCCGAGCTCCTGAAGCGAACGAATCAAGGTGTCACGCCCCGCGACCTGTCCCGATTTCGCAACATGAATACCTGCAATCACGCGGCCGCCGTCGTAGATTAACTCGCTGAGCTTCAGCCCGTAGTTGACGCTGTTATAGATACCGTTCGGCGTTCCGAGGCCGCTGCCGACACCCCCGATCGTTCCTGCGGAAAACGTGCGCGTTGCGGTCGCACTTCCGGAGACCGACGGGAAGACGGCACTCTTTGCGACATTGTATTTTGCGAGCGCCTGCGCGTAGGTTGCACGCGCCTGTGCGAGTGTCGGCGATTTTGCAACGGCGATCGCGACCGCTTGCACGAGCGTGACTTTCGTGGGAATGCCGGGCAACGCGACGCGCGGCGAAATAAGCCCCTGCGTCGCAGCATCAACGGCATGCGGAACGAGCGCACGCAGCAACGCCCCGACGAGCGCGAGCGCCGCAATACGTGCCGAGCTTCGCTTCACTGCGCACCGCCCGATACGATGTGAACCGGGCTTCCGTTGCGCAGCGAATCCGGACGCGTCGTAATCACGCGCTCGCCGGAGGAGAGCCCGGAGAGGATCTGCGACTTGGTATCGGTCTGCAGCCCCACTTTTACCGGAACCTGTTTTGCCTTGTTGCCGTCAACGATAAATACCGCGTAGCCGTTTTGTACGCTTGCCACGGCAGCACGCGGAACGATCATCGCATTTTTCGCAGATCGCTTCGCCATCTTCGCCGTCACCAACATACCGCCACGCAGAATATCGCCGGGGTTGCGCATCTTGACGCGCGCGAGATAGGAGAGCGTTCCGTTGGTCGGAACGGCGTTTACGGCGTTGAGGTGCGCGTGAAAAATCCGCCCCGGCAGTGAATCGGTCGTAAAAGTCAGCGGCGTACCGGCGCGAACGTAGGCAAGATCGCCGTCGGGAATATTGACGTTCACCCAGACGATATCGACGCGCGAGATCTGCAATGCGGGAGAAGCCGGCGAGGCCATCGTGCCGGGATCCATCATGCGCGCGGTCACAACGCCGTCGAACGGCGCGTAGAGCGCGGTCTGTCCGATCTGCGTTCGTATGAGATTCGCCTGCGCCGCCGCCGCCTGTGCAGCAGCCTGCGCAGCGCGCACCGATTCGGCATTCGATGGATTGGCCTGGGCGTTTGCTAGTGCCGTATTGTAATTGCCTTGCGCGGCGGCGAGCGCGGCTCGTGCCGATTCGAGCGCTTGCTGCGAGAGATATTTTTGGTTGAAGAGCTGCATGTCTTGGTTAAAGACGAGTTGCGCGTTCGCTAACGCCGCTTTT
>JAJXXM010000126.1 GCA_021781095.1 bacterium | reverse complement strand
TCCGTCCTCGACGGTGACGCCGACGCGATGGGCATCGAGTTGCGGGTCGAGATCGAGTTCGGCGAGCACGTCATCCCGTAGGTTTTCGTTGTGGACTTGTGACATGGTGAGATGCTCCTCCACGCTTGATTCTAGCCTGCCGATCGGCGATTTTGAGGAAAAGCCGATGAAGGCCGCCCGAACGTCAATGGAAGTTGTGCGCGCGGACGCCGGCGAGCATCTTCGCGCTCTCCAGCGGTTCGATCTCCGAGGCGAGCACGTCGATGCAGCCGCTCTCTTTCTGCAGCGTCCCGGCGATGACGAGCGTTGCGTTCGTCGCGATCGTGCGGCGCGTTCGTTCGTAGAGATCGGGGCGCACGATGACGTTCACCAACCCCGTTTCATCCTCGAGCGTAAGAAAAACGAAGCCCTTCGCAGTGCCGGGGCGCTGGCGCGTAATCACCAATCCACCGACGCAAACCCGTTGCCGATGCTTTGCCTGCGCGAGCGCAGCAGCGGAGAGTACGCCGCGCGCGTCGAGCCCGGCACGCAGATGCGCGATGCCCTGCGGCCCCGTCGTAACACCGGTCGCCCAGAGATCGAACGCCGTCTGCTCGCGCGGTTGCAACGGTGCAAATTGCACCCTCGGCTCCTGCGTCTCCATCAGTCGCCCGAGTTCGCCGCGCCGTTCGCGTTCGTCGAGTGCGCGCAGCGCCCACATCGCCTCGCGGCGGCTGCGATACCAGGGTGCGAACGCATCGGCGACCGCGAGGCTCTCGAGCCCTTCGCGGCTCAACTCGGTGCGTCGCGCGAAATCGAGCATATCGGCGAACGCACCGGCCTTCAACGCCGCCTCGAGGCGTTCGCGCTGCACGCTGCCGAGATCGCGCACCAAATGAAAGCCGAGCCGTACCGCACCCGCGCCGTCGACGAAGCTCCACCATTCGCTTGCATTCACTGCAATCGGTTCGATGACGACGCCGTGCCGCTTGGCATCGTTCACCAGCACTTCGGTTGCATAAAAACCCATCGGTTGCACGTTGAGAATCGCCGCCGTGAACTCGGCGTGATAATGGCACTTGAGATAGGCCGAGGCATAGGCGAGCAAGGCGAAACTCGCGGCATGCGATTCGGGAAAACCATAATCGGCAAAGCCTTCGAGCATCGCGAAGAGTTTTTCCGCTGCAACGCGCTCGATGCCGTTGCGCTCCATTCCCTCGATCAACTGCGCTCGCAACGCCTGCATTTTTTCGTGCGAACGTTTATGCCCCATCGCTCTGCGCAAGCGATCCGCTTCTCCTGCAGAGAATCCCGCCGCCTCGACGGCAAGGCGCATGCCCTGCTCTTGAAAGAGCGGCACGCCGAGCGTTCGTTCGAGCACCGGCCGGAGTTTCGGGTGCGGATACTCCACCGGTTCCAATCCCGCGCGTCGGCGCAAGAACGGATGAATCATCTGCCCTTGAATCGGGCCCGGCCGAACGATCGCCACCTGCATGACGAGGTCGTAGAACGTGCGCGGTTTCATGCGCGGCAGAATCGATTGCTGCGCGCGCGATTCAATCTGAAAGACGCCGATACTATCGGCACGTTCGAGCATTGCATAGGTGGCGCTATCATCGGGCGGCATCGCTGCTAGCGATAGCGGAGCTTCGCGCGGACGCGAACGCCGGTGCAAGGCAAAAGCTTCGTCGAGCAACGAGAGCATTCCCAATCCCAAGAGATCGATTTTAATCAGCCCAAGAGCGGCAAGATCGTCTTTATCCCACTGAATAACGCTGCGGTCGCGCATCGTCGCCCACTCCACCGGCGCAACGCGCACCAGCGGATCGCGCGCGAGCACCATGCCGCCGGAATGAATCCCCAAGTGCCGCGGAAAGCCCTCGATGCGCGTGCAAAGCCGCACGAGCCGCTCTTCGAGCGCGGAGCGTTCGACAGGCGCCGTCTCGCGGAGCGTCTCGTTACCGTAGGAACGCGTCCCACGTAGATCGATCGCAAACGCATCGATTCGCTCGGGCGATAACCCCAACACTTTGCCGATATCGCGCAACGCCGAGCGCGAACGATAACTGATGACCTCCGCCGCCATCGCGGCGTGCGCGCGCCCATAGCGTTCGTAGACGTACTGAATGATTCGCTCGCGGTCGCGGTGCGCGAAATCGATATCGATATCGGGAATCTCATTGCGCTCTTCGGAGAGAAAGCGTTCGAAGAGCAGATTCATCCCAACCGGATCGACGGCGGTGATTCCCAACGCGTAACAGACCGCGGAGTTTGCCGCCGATCCGCGCCCTTGGCAGAGTATACCCATTTGGTTTGCCGCCCGGACGATATCCCAGACGATCAAAAAATAACCGGCAAGATCGAGCTTGGCGATAATGCCCAACTCATATTCAATTTGGCGTTCCACCGCAATCGAGAGCGGGGTGCCGTAGCGACCCACCGCCCCCTCCATCGTCAGCGCGCGCAGATAACTCTGTCGCGTGAAGCCCTCCGGAACGCTGAAGAGCGGGAATTGCTCGCTCAATCTCTCCAGCCGAAAGCAGGCCCGCGCGGCGATCTCCAGCGTGCGTTCGATCGCACCGGGATAATCGGCAAAGAGCCTCGCCATCGTTCGCGGGCTCTTGAGGTGCGCTTCGGTATTCGCATCGAAGATGTTGCGCGCGATGCCTTCTTCCAACGTGACGCCGTGTTTGATGCACCGGAGAATCGCGGCGCTCTCGGCATCTTCGCGGCGAGCGTAGGCGACATCGTTGGTCGCGACGTAGGGAAGCCGAAGTTGACGCGCCGTCGTAACGAGCGATTCGTTCCGCGGAGCATCGTTTTTGCGCAGCCGACGGACAAGTTCGATATAGAGCGACTCGGGGAAGAGGCTCCGCAGCGTTTCGAAGGGAGCTCGCAGATCGCCGCAGAGCGCGATGAGGCCGCGGTTATCGCCTTCGAGATCGGTGAGAGCGAGTTCGGGGGAGCCTTTGCTGCCGCGTAATTGCGCCCCGGAGATCAACTCGCAGAGGCGATGGTACCCGCACTGTTCCGCGACGAGTACGACCAGCGGAATGCCGCCCGGCAGATGTAAACGCGCGCCGACGATCGCGGGCAAGGCACGTTCGCGAGCGTGGCGCGCGAAGCGCACCGCGCCGTAGAGGCCGTCGGCATCGGCGATGGCCAGCGCCTCGATGCCGATCTCCGCCGCGCGTTCGACGAGCTCTTCGGGGTGCGAACCGGCATCGAGAAAACTAAAGTTCGAGCGCGCGTGCAACTCGGCGTAGCGCACGCTCATTCATAGACGCCGCAGAGATACCAACGCGTTTGGCGGTGCAG
>JAJXXM010000273.1 GCA_021781095.1 bacterium | reverse complement strand
CCGCGAGGGAGAGAAGCGCGACTGCGGTGGTGCCGAGCCGTAAAAACGATTTCATGGAATTGGGATCCTCCTCAATGATGAGAACGTTCCCAAGCGCGTTCGCGTTATGGAGCCTTCCCGCCCTGCTCGATTTGCTCGAAACCGACCTGATCGACGAGAAGATTGCCGTGCTTGCCTTCGACCCCGATGATGACGTCGCACTTCGCCTCCGCGGCGATCTCCTCGATGGTGCGGCTCAAGGGTGCGCCGGTGTACTTGCCTTCGCGGAAGGATCCGAGCACGATCAGATTCGCCCGCTCCCGCTTGGCAATATCGAGCACGGCCTGTTTCGTTGACCGCGCCTTTACCGTTTCAGTACGAAGATTGATATCGGCCTTGGCGGCGATCGCCTGTGCCGCACCGAGCGCATCGAGGGCCCGCCGCTCCTCGTCGGTCATCTCGGCATCGGGAGGCAACGAGTAGGGAACTGAGACGACGTAGATCGCCAAGAGCTCGGAGCGTTCGCCCTTCGCCAGCTTTGCGGCGAGCGCCATCATATGCTGCGAGGCGATATTCTCGGAGAAAACGACGATGATCGAGCCGACCATCCGCTCGAGTTCGGTCTCGGCATCGCGGGCGATCTCCTGAACTTTGCTGATCGGGGGATGCAGCATCCACCAGAGCGTCGCGACGACGGCGAGGACGATCCCTGCGGCGACCAATGCGCCGATCGGATTGATGGCGATCACGAACGTTCCGCCCAAACGCGGAAGATCTGCCGCAGACGATAGGCGCCGAGCGCGATCACGGCGATGCCGAGGACGATTCCCGGTAGCTCGGGGAGCCCGAAACCAATATGCAACATGCGTACGAGGACGATCGCGCCGACGATGACGAGCGCGAGTGAGATGACCGAGCGATAGACGAGCATCATGATTATCCGATCTCCGCAACCGGAGCGGGCTCGCGCTCTTTGAGCCGCGCAAGATACTCATCCATCAATTCCAGTTCGCCGGCATCGCGAAGAATGCCGATCTGTTCGTGGCGCCAATCGTGCGGCGCCGATCCGAAGACGGGAAGCCCTTTATTACGGCGATAGACGACAAAGATGATGAAGCCGAGAATCAGCCACGCGGGGCCGGCGATGCGGCCGAGATCGTGCGTGATGATCGTAAAGACGAGGATCGACAAAATACCGATAAAACCCAAAACGCCGATCACCGGGAACAACACGCGCTCGCCCTTGTAGGTAAGCGGAATGTTCAGCGGAATGCGAAACTTGCGCGGACTGAGCGGGTCGTTCATGCGCAGCGCAATCAACGCGAGGAAGACGAACGAATAACTCGTTGCCGCTCCGAACGCATAGAGATCGCCGAGGAAACCGATGCCGCCCTCGCCGTGGAAGAACTTCGCGTAGAACGCTGCGGCGCCGGGGTCGAGCGATGGCCAGGCAGCGAAGATGAGTTCGATCACCGCGATCGCGCAGAACGCGATAATCGAGATCGCCGGCGTGCGGAAACGCCGATTGACGCGTTGGAAGATCGACGGGAGCAGCTTTGCATTGGCCATCGCATAGGCGATGCGCGAGCTACCGAAAACGCCGGAGTTCGACGAGATCAAGAGCAAGATCGCGCCGAGAATTGGGACGTAGAGGGCGGCAATGGCCCCGAAATACGGCACGTCTTTCGCTAAGAGCGCAACCGCCTTGCCGTTATTATCGTTATTGCCGAGCCACTGCCAGAGCGTCTGCGCGTGTCCCATCGCGTCGAGCGGGACTTGGTGCCAGGGCACCATCCCGAGCGCGAGGTTCGAATAGGCGAGCGCATAGATCAAAATCGTGAGAATCAGAGCGATCGAAGTGCGCGGGATGATCGATGCGGGGCGTTGCGTCTCTTGCGCGGCTTGCGAGATCGATTCGAGACCGACGAAAGAAATGATCGCATACGATGCGCCGAGCATGAGGTTGAAGGTACTCGGCCACTGCGTCGTCATCGTGTGGACGAGCAGTTCGGGACGGAACGCAAAAAGAAAGCCGAAGAAGAGAATCGATGTTTCGCTGATGACGTCGAGCGCAGAGACGACGCCGTTAAAGGTCGTACTCTCGCGAACTCCAAGAACGTTGAGAAGGCAGAGCCCGGCGATCAGCCCGAAAACCGCGATAAAATGAATCCACGGATGAATGGGGTTGAGCAAGTACGGAATGACTTCGCTGAGATAATCGACGCAGCTCCAGGCAAAGAGCGTGACGTCGATCGTAAAATCGAGCAAGACCGCCCAGCCCGCGATAAAACCGAGAAAATCGCCGAGGCCGCGCATGACGAAGTACTGGCCGCCGCCGGCGACCGGATAGGTCGCAGCGAGTTCGGTGTAGGCAAGACCGATGCAGACGTAGACGATGCCGGCAAAAAGAAAAGCAACGTTCGAGGCTCCGGCAGCAGCACCTAAAACGAGGCCGAGGCCGACGAAAATATCGGCGCCGACATCTGAATAACCCCAGGAGAAAGACCCCCAAGGCGTTACCGAGCGTTTGAGTTCGGGTTGGTGTTGATCGGGCATTCGTCGCTTCTAAAAGATGATACCTATCGCAGTACGTTCGAGCGCGTTGATCGTGTACTCCGCTTGGGCCATTTGATCGGTCAATTCGTAGTCGCGAAAAATCTTGCGTGCATCCATAAGGCGGTTGACGGCATTGCGAAGCTCGTTGCGTTCGCGAATCCCGTCGGAGCTTTTTTGCAAGATCATCGTCGCGTACTTGATCGCCGTCTTGGCATACTCAACGTGGTTGCCGATAGCCTGCAATTCATGCATTGCCAATTCGTAAGCCTCGGCTGCTTGGTCGTAATCCCGTCGGCGCGTCGCGATCATCCCCTTAAGGACGTTCTCGAGGGCGTCGCTCCGGTTTCTCGTCGGCGCGAGTGCCTGGTCGATCGCCTGCCGCAGGTCGGGGTCGCTCGCGATCGTCGGCGAGGTGGCGAAGGTGCGCGGCGGGCGGGCCGCCTGGCTCGGCACCGGGGCGCTCTGCGGCGAAACTTGTCCCGTACGCAGCAAGTCGACGTCGATATAGAACTCGCGCGCGGTCTGGTAGCGCTTGCCGGGATCTTTTTCGATCGAGCGCAGGATCACGCGCTCGAGTGCCTCGGGGATATTCCGGTTGATCTCGCGCGGCGGCGTCGGCGTATCGTGGACGTGCGAGTACATCGTCGCCACGATATCTTCACGATCGTTGCGGAAGGGAAGCGTCCCGGTGAAAATTTCGTACATCAGAATGCCGACGGAGTAGAGATCCGAGCGAACGTCGGCGGGCTTGCTCAAAAACCGCT
>JAJXXM010000028.1 GCA_021781095.1 bacterium | reverse complement strand
GGCGGCAAGCTTCTGCGGATAGCTCTTCTTATCGGTCCAGGCGAGCGGATCGGCTGGAAGAACGCCGCGCGCGATCTCTTCGAAGTCGCCGTCGACGAGCGAGAGCACGCGGTCGTGCGCCCGCATGCGAAAATGATGCGAGCAACGCGCGCAGACATCGAGGTTCGCCGAAAGGTCGGGGCGATAGAGGACCTCGCCGCAGCTCGTACACTTCACCCACTGTGCCGCGTCGTCACGAACTTTGTCGCGATTGCGCCCGCCGCGCAGCCAATCCGCCATCGGCATTCGCTACGCTTTCACTCCCATCAGGCGCCGCCGGTAGAGCCGGCTCAATTGCTTGATGTAATTCAAAATCTCGCTTTGGTTGAGCTTCGATTCACCGACGATACGATCGGTAAAGACGTAAGGAACCTCCAGCGCCCGCCCATAGTGGGCTTTTGCAATCACCTCGAGGCCGATTTTGAAACCGATCGGATCGAGGTCGACGCCGGCGAGTGCCTTGCGCTTGACCAGGAAGAATCCACTCGTTACGTCGACGATCGGCGTCAACGGACGCGCGAGCAGGCACGCAACCCGCGAGGTAAAGATGCGCTTCGCCGGCCAGTTGGCAATGCCGCCGCCGGGAACGTATCTGCTCCCGACCGCAAGCCCGTACTCCCCGGATGCCAGTGCCTCCACCATCTTGGGGATGATGCGGATATCGTGGCTGAAGTCGGCATCCATCGCCCCCAGCGCCTGCGATTCCGGGCGCGCGAACTTCCAACCGTCGATCACCCCGCTGGAGAGCCCCATCTTTCCCGGCCGATGCAAACAACGCACGGGGAGCTCGGCGGCGAGCCGGTCGACGATATCGCCGGTGCCGTCAGGTGAGTTGTCGTCGACGACGACGATCTCACCATCGAGGTCGGCGGCACGAAAAACGTCGACGGCTCCCCGAAGGAGCCGTTCGATGCCACCGGCTTCGTTGTAGGTCGGGACGACGATAGTAAAGGGCAGGGCGCTCATATATCCTGCAATGCTACGACGTCGAGCGCAATTGTTCCGCCCCGTCCGGGCGCCGCGAGCGGCTGCGTTTACGAGCATACATCGCGGTATCGGCCTGTTCGATCAACCGTGCCGTATCGGTCGCATCGTTGGGGAAGAGTGCGACACCGACGCTGGCACCGATCGAGATCGCGCGGTCGCGCACCTGAACCGGGGTTTCGAGGGCTTCGGCGATGCGCAATTCGAGCCGCTCGATCGAGAGATCGGTCGCATCGCTCTGGATGACGGCGAACTCGTCGCCGCCGATCCGCGCGATGGTATCGGACGCGCGCACGACCCCATCGAATCTGCGCGCGACTTCCAGCAGCACTTCGTCGCCGACGCCGTGCCCGTATGCATCGTTGACCTCTTTGAAGCCGTCGAGATCAATATAGAACAATGCGACCTGCGCGTTCGAACGCGTCGCCCGCGTGATTTCGCGACGCAACGATTCGGCAAAATTGCTGCGATTCGGCAGTGAGGTGAGCGGATCGTAAAACGCGAGTTCGCCCATCCGCTTCACTTGAAGATCGCGCTCCATCGCCGAGCCGAGCAGCGCGGCAAGCAAGCGCATAAAATCACGATCGGCGTCATCGAAGCGCATCGCTCCGACACGCGCGCGTCGCGACTCGAAGGATACCGTTCCATAGGGAACTCCTTCGACCCAAATCGTCGCGAGCAATACGCTGCGCCAACCCTGCCAGTCGGTCGCCGGGTCGAGCCGCCAATTCCCGCCCTGCGTATCGTCGATCGCCAGCACGACGTCGGTGCCGAATGTTTCGCGGCTAAAGGTGCGGCCAAAGGCGATCTCCATCCCCACGGGAATCTCGGTCGCGCCGACGCAGCGCTCGACGACGACCGCATCGCCCTTCACGTGCGTAACGAAACATGCATCGGCGCCCAGCGATTCGATACCAAAGTGCATCACGCGCTCGATCTGCGCGTCGAACTCCAACCCCGATGCCGCCGCGAGCGCGAGGAGCTCGCGCATACGTTCGCTCCGCATACGCTCGCGATGCGCGAGATCGCGCATCTCCGAGACGTCTTCGAGTGCGACATAGGCTCCCTCGATCGAACGATCGACGAGAATCGGCGAGAAAGAACAGCGCATCGACGCACTTTCGCCGTTGATGCGAATGACGTTTAACTCGACCTGCGGATGCTCGCCCAACATCACGCGCGCTAATGCCGTCCGCAGCGCCGTAATATCACCCGACACGACATCTTCTTCAAAGAGTCGGAAACCGATCGCGCGCGAAGCGCCGCTGAAGCGATCGAATGCGGCGTTGACGCGACGATAGCGGCCCTGCGCGTCGAGTTCGAGCAACGGGCTTGCATGGCCATCGAAAAGCGAATCGAAGCGCTGTTCGACCTTCGCGCTGCTTGCCTCGAGTGGTACGACGTGTCGCAGATCGCGCGCCGTCGCTAGAACCGCAATCGGTTCTCCGTTTTGATAGATCGGCGAAATCGTCGCGAGCGCATCGAGCCGACCGCCGTGCGCGTCGATGAAGCGAGTGACGAAATATGCGGTCGAACCGGCGACGGCTCGGGCGAACGCGTTCGCGGTGTCGTCGACTAATTCAGGAGCGATGTGGGTGGAAAAATGACGCCCGAACATCTCCCCGCTCACGTAACCCAGCAGCGCGATCGCCGCTGCGTTCCCGTGGATGAGGTTTCCGCGCAGATCGTAACTTGCAATCGCATCGGGGCTATTGTCGTAGAGCGCCGCGAAGCGCGCGCGCAGCCGCGTGTATTTTCCTCGATCCGCGGCGATGCTCGACTGAAGTTTGCGACGACCGCGTTCGAGCGCAATGGCGGCCGCGACGAGCGCAGCCACGAGTATAGCGAGGATCGCGAGGAGGATGACCACTACCTCACCCCTACGTCGCGGCGTGCCTGCTTCGCGCGATACATTTCGGCATCGGCGGCACCGAGAAGCGCGCTTGGGTCGTTTCCGTCGCGCCCGAGAATCGCAGAGCCGATCGAGACCCCGACCGCGAGTTCGCTTCCCATATAGGGCTGCGTCAACGAACGCTCGATGCGCTTGGTGCAGCGCTCCAAACTATCGCTCCGCAGATCGTTGAGGACGACGACGAACTCATCACCGCCGATACGTGCAGCGAGTTCATCGCCGCGAACGACGCTCAGGAGCCGGCGCCCGACCTCGGCGAGCAGTCGATCCCCCACGGCATGGCCGAAACGGTCGTTCACGTCCTTGAAACCATCGAGGTCGAGAAATAAAATACCCAACTCCCCACCATTGCGCTTTGCGTGCGC
>JAJXXM010000296.1 GCA_021781095.1 bacterium | reverse complement strand
GCGAGCAAGCACATGGAGCGACCGATCACGGAATATTCCTCTGTGTGGCGCTGAGAATCCGACCGGATGAAAAACGGACGCCGCTGCTATCGATTTCGGTGACCGTATCCCCTGCGAGCGTATCGCCAATAGCGATGATTTGCTCGCTCGTCCCGAATCTGACGAGCGCTCGTGGGTGACTACCGTCAATAATTCCCTCGACGACGATACCGGCGTCGGCGGAATGGGAAGCGCTTTCGAACTTTATGCGCGATGCAACTTCGGCAGGTTCGATGAATGGGTCGCGAACGACCGCGATTTGCTTCATGAGATGTGCGCGGTTATACGATATTGTCGGTACGCGCTCGCCGTCCGGCGCGATTCGAACCGCAGCGGGGAGCAGCGCCGGCTGCGAAGCGGCAAGTGGTGCGAGTAGGACCGCGCCGATACAGAGCGTGAAGCCGACTGCGGTAAGTAGCGATCGCCCATCGCAGCAGTGGTACCGCATCATTGCGCCCCCGCTTTTGTTTGGTCGACTTTTAAGAACGTTCCGTCGACGCGAACGGCGACCGTGTTGGCATTCTTCCCCGCAAAACCAGCCGGATGAAATTCGAGGCGTCCCAGATCGACGATGCCGACGGTAGCATCGATCGCGGAGAGAAACCGAAGAATTCCGGAGAGTTTGCCGACTGCCGTCACGCTTATTGGTGAGATGGAAAGGAGCTTTCTCGAATCCACAGATGCGCGTTCGCCCTGCATAATCGTTGTTACAACGATTTGCTCGCGTCTCGAAAGGGAGCGGAGACGGTCGAAGAACAACGCTTGTCTTTTGCCGGAACTGCCTGCTTGAAGGGGCGAGCGCATTTCCTTTTCGACGCGACGTTGGAGCGAACGTAACGCGGCGGCCCTTTGTAGCAGTTTGCGATCTTCAGCAAGTGTCGCTTCGTCATGCATTGTAGCGGTCGCATTGCTCGCCATAATTGCGGATGCGTGGCGAAAAGGGCCAACGTAAAAAGCGAGCGCCATTCCGGCTGACACTGCATACATCGCTACGGCACTACGTTCGATCATGGAAACCTCGATCTGAAGCTGAGGGCTTTTCTTGAATTTCCATCGTAAAGGCAAGGATCGGATTGAAGGGGTCAGTGGATCGAAGAACCGAGCTGACCTGTGGGCGCAAGGTGCTCCCTTGCTGCGACGCAGATCGAAGCATGCTCGAGATTGCTGCAAATGAGTCGGTTTTTGCTTGCACGGTAAGGCGATGATGGTCGATCGTTAGAGCGACGAACCATACCGATTTCGGCGTAGTGTTTGCTACGGCGGCAATCGCTTCGAGCATGCGCTGGTCGTTGCGCTCGATGGCGGCGATGCGCCGAACGACTGTAATATCTTTGTGTAGGCTACGCTCGCGCAGATGGGCTGCGGCAAGTTGTCGTTCGATCGCGGCGAGTTCGTTCGCAATCATCACGCGATTATCTGAAGATCGCGTCACCTGATCGGCAATCGTTGAATTTCCGATTACAACGAGGAGCAAACTTGCCGCTAGCGCAACGAACGGAAATCGAAAGCTCCTTCTCCCAATAACGACTGCTGCTCGCTCGATGCTCTCGGACCAGGGCGATGCAAGCAAGTTCACGGTCGTCGGTCGCCGATCGATGCGAGTGCGATCGAGAGCGCCCAGTCAGAGAACGCTGCTCGCCGTATATCCTCCGGATAGCGCGAACGCTCGAACTCACTAAACGCTGCCAGCCAGTTTCCCTGCGGAATGAGATCGGCGAGAAAGCGTCGGATCTCGGGTAGGCGACTTCCGTTCCCCACGAGCAGCACTTGTCCAGAGTTACCGGGTTCGCGCGCGCCGCAGCGTGCGGCGATCCATGCTACAAGGGCTCCAACAAGGCGATCTCCGGCGCCAGCAGAGCCGAGAATACGCTTTCTCTGCTCGGCGGATCTTTCGTCGATGCTGAGCGCTCGCGCCATTTCTAAAGTTACTTCTCTACCTCCAACCGGATAACGCTCGACGGTCGGTATTCCTCGGTCGTAGGTATGAATGCGCGTGGAGCTAACGCCGATATCGACCACCGAGAGCTTTTGTGATTGGAAGCGATTCCAAACCACACCATCAATGCCGAGCATTACCAGTCGGAGGCCGGCCCGAGCTGCAATACGTTTCCTGCGCGAGACCTCAGCAGTCGGTGCGGTCACGAGTGCAAAGCTTCCTTGAACCTGCGTCGGAAAGAGCCGGATCAATCTTGTGCGCCAATCAGCATGGCGTCGCTGGGCCTCGATATTCGCCGCCGAGATGCGCTCGCGATATGAGATATTCGGGAGCGCGATCGCCTCGACGGTCGCCTCTTCGGAACCGAGGGCCATGGAGCACGTTCGGGTTCGCGCTCCGAGATCCGCGCGCATCTCATAGAGCATGGCAGCGAGCCACTCATCGGTGCATCCTTCTTCGCGCTCTCGAGAAGCGACCGCTTCAATCCGCGGGCCGTCGGGGGTTAGCCGTGCATAGGTCACGCGCAATTTACTTGCCCCGAGGTCGATACCCAGCGGCAATTCCTTCATTGTCTGCCCTTTAGCCGGCATGGAGGCCTCCTTCCACGAGGTAAGCGAGCGCGAGGAGCGGCACAAACGGAATAGCATCTTTTCGAGAGGCTCTGCCGATCGCTAACAGGACGACGGCAATGACTGCACCGATGATAAATGCAGCGAAGAGCATTGTCAGGCTTCGTTCGGCGCCAAGAATACCGCCCAACACTGCTAGTAGTTTTACGTCTCCCAATCCAAAACTCGTACCTCTTCCTGCAACATGAAGAAACAGCGCGATGCCGCCTACCAAAAGAAGTCCGAACATCCCCGCAAACAGTTGGGAGCTAAGGAAACCATGCGCGACGGCAAGCACGGAGAGCGGCGCCAGCGCGGCATTCGGGACATATCCCGAACGTAAATCGACCACGGCTAAACTCGACAGCGACCCATAGAGAATGGCGGCCATAGCGTCGACATGAAGAAGGCCATAGTGCGAAACAAAGACGCTGGAGGCGCTAACGATAATAAAAAGCGGAACAGACGGCGTGATCCCTTCTGAAAGTAGCCGCGAGAGGCTCGCGTATGCAAGCAACTCCGTCCCGGCGAACGCCAATGCCGTTAAACAAGCAATAAGTCCCAGCTGCAACACGGCTTGCTTAGAAGCCCTCCTTGCGGAGCTGATAGAGAGGTCGGGGATCTTGCGGCGAGAGGCGATGAGCTCGCGCGAAATCAAGGTGAGCGATCTGGATCGCGCCACGCCGCCGAGCGAGAATGCCGGCAAATAATAACGGTGCGAT
>JAJXXM010000404.1 GCA_021781095.1 bacterium | reverse complement strand
CGTCACGCCGAATCTTACGGAGGCCGGCGCGCTTCTGGGGCGTCGATCGATCGAACGCAACGAGATGGACGAAGCGGCGCGCGCGTTACTGGCGTTCGGCCTTTGCGCGGTCGTGCTGACCGGCGGGCACCTCGAAGGCGATCCGCGCGACGTACTCGTCGAGCGCGCCCGCGATCGCATTCGCTCCGAAACGCTCGTCGCGCCGCGTATCCCCGGAGCGCATCGGGGGACGGGTTGCACGCTTGCATTCGGCATGGCTGCTGCGCTCGCCGACGGCGCTTCGATCGGCGATGCGCTCCGTTCGGCGCGCGCATTGGTGCGCGATCGTCTCGGTGAGGCGGTATAACGCATTGACGTTCACGATGAAAGCAGGGTAGAAACCGAGGATGGCAAGCGTAAAAAAACCGCGCGTGATGTCGGGCATGCGCCCGACCGGTGGGCTCCACCTCGGTCATCTCGTCGGCGTGTTAACGCAGTGGCGCGATTTTTGCGATAGCGCTGAAGCGTACTTCGAAATCGCGGATCTGCATGCGTACACGACCGGCTTCGAAGATCCGCAAAGCATTCGCGCCGCGCGCAACGAGATGGTTGCCGTCTGGCTCGCCGCCGGCGTCGACCCGAAGAAGGCGACGATATTTTTACAGAGCGCCGTACCGGAGATCTCCGAACTGCACGTCTTGCTTTCGATGGTTACGCCGGTCTCGTGGCTCGAACGCGTTCCCACGTATAAGGGGCAGATCGAAGCGCTCGGCGCGGAAATTGCAACCTACGGTTTTCTCGGCTATCCGTTGCTGCAACTCTGCGATATCGCAGTGGTCCGCGGTGAACGCGTGCCGGTCGGGCGCGATCAAGTCGCGCATCTCGAATTCGGCCGCGAAGTCGTTCGTCGCTTCAACCATCTCTACGGCGACGGTTCCGAGGTGCTCGTCGAACCGCAGCCGACGCTCTCGGAGTTCGCCGAAGTTCCCGGAACCGACGGGCGCAAAATGAGTAAGAGTTACGATAACGCGATTCTGATCGGCGATGATGAAGCGACGACGGTGCAGCGCATTCGCACGATGTTTACCGATCCGCAGAAATTACGGAAAGGCGATCCGGGGCGCCCGGAGATCTGCCCGGTCTTCGCGCTGTGGAAGCTGGTGCCGGAAGCAGCTCTCGAACGGATTGCAACCGAGTGTCGCAGTGGAGCGCTCGGGTGCGTCGCCGACAAGGCCGCATTCGCCGAAGCGCTCAATGCCTATCTCGCGCCGGTTCGCGAACGCTATCGACTCTTTCGCAGCGACCCTGGTGAAGTAGAGCGGATCATCGCCGAAGGCACCGCGCGCACGCGCCTCGTTGCGGGCGAAGTTCTTACCGACGTAAAGAGAGCGATGAAGCTGCTCTAAGAGGGGCGCTTATTCCTCATAGGAGCGATCCCAGAGGAACCGGCGAGTGATCTGCGGTTCCCTGCGTAGCAGCGAAAAAATGTACGCGACGACGGCGCAGGCGAAAAAGAACAGCGTTGTCGCAAAATCGCCGCTCCGCAACGGGCCTGGGGAGCGAAAGATCGGTAGCCGCGAGAGGGCGAGGAAGAGCGTCGTGAGCGAAAACAAGATCCACGCCGCGCGCAAGAACGGAGCGTTACGTTCGGTACGTAACGCTATGGCGATCCACGCGAGAACGAAGAAGAATTGAATAACGATCACAATTACTCCGTTCGCTCGCGAGCCCACGGGAAGCGATCGAGTCGCTGGGGCTCGCGGCGCAGAAGCGAGATCGCTTCAAAGACGAGTGCGGGAACGATCTCGACGAGCTTCCATTTCCATCCATGCGGTAATGCGCGATCGACGACGAAAATGCCGTGCGCGAGCGCGAACACGACGAGCCAGAGCAGTGCAAGGCGGAGCATCCACTGCGAGGAAGTCGTCTTTATCGCAAACGCGAGGGAGGATACGGCAATGGCGATTTCGAGGAGATTGACGGAGCCCGACAACGTGCGGATTACGCTTTAAAGTTCGGCAACGTCGCTTTGATCTGCGCGAGCGCGTAGTCGATATCTTCAAGCGAAGCAGCGTAGCTGAAACGGAGATAGCCTTCGCCGGCTTTCCCGAATGCAGCGCCGCCCGTTAACG
The DNA here is from genome assembly GCA_021781095.1 of bacterium. Next base: position 1,197 of record JAJXXM010000404.1, on the reverse strand, counting down.
CAACGCCCGCGTTTTCCAGCAGATACGTTGCGAGCTTGCGATCGTCGTGCGTGATCTGCTGCACGTTTGCAAAGGCGTAGAAGGCTCCTTCGGGCATCTTGCACGAAAATCCAGGAATTTCGTTGAGCCCGGCGACGATTTTATCGCGCCGCTTACGGAACATCTCGTTCATCTCGTGCACGGGTTTCTCGGGGCCGGTGAGCGCGGCGATTCCCGCCATCTGCACGAACGTCGCTACACAGCTAAACGTGTTGTTGTTGAAGAGCGTCGTCGCGTTGATGATTTTCTCGGGGCCGACGGCGTAACCGAGGCGCCACCCCGTCATCGCGTAGGCTTTCGAGAAGCCGTCGAGGATCACGGTGCGTTCGCGCATTCCCGGAAGCGTAGCGATTGAGAGATACGGCGTGTCGAGGTAGAAGTTGCGCGAGTAGATTTCGTCGGCGATAACCAGAATGTCGTGCCGGATCGCAATCTCGGCGATGCGCTCGAGATCGCTACGCGTGAGCACGCCGCCGGTCGGATTGTGCGGCGAATTGATTAACAGCACTTTCGTGTTGTCGCTTGCGCGCCGCTCAAGTTCGTCGAGATTCATGCGCCAGTTCCGCGACTCCTGAAGTGGAATCGGAACGACTTTCGCTTCAAGGTAGCTTGCTGCCGAAGCATAGGCGGGGTAGGCGGGGTCGAAATACATGAATTCGTCGCCCGGATCGAGCAGCGCCGAGAGCAGGTTCCAAACGATCGGTTTGAGCCCCGGGCCGATGGTGACGTTCGCCGGCGTATACGCCGGGGTGAGGCCGCGAAAACGCGAAACGAAATCGGCAACGCACTCACGCAATTCCATAATACCCGCCGACGGCGAGTAGTGCGTGTAGCCTTTGTTCATCGCTTCGGCGGCGGCGTGTTTAATATGCTCCGGCGTGTCGAAGTCGGGTTCGCCGATCTCCATGTGGACGACGCGTTTTCCGGTCGCTTCGATTTCGCGCGCTCGCGCGAGAACCTGAAATGCATTTTCGGCGCCGAGGCGGCCGAGCGCTTTGGCGGTGCGCTGTTCTTTTGAGGCAATCATCGTTAACGGAGATCCTTTCTGCACGGCGAAGCTACGCGGCGTCATGCGCACCCTCGCGGAAATCTTCGCTCCGGGATCGCCGACGTTACCCGAGGGGCTTCGAACGCTCGACGTTTCGCCCGAACGTGAGT
>JAJXXM010000416.1 GCA_021781095.1 bacterium | reverse complement strand
ATAGAGCCCGAGCGACCACCACGGACCCTTTGCCGCGAAGGCCACCGCGACCGTACCGAAAACGAGCAAGCGTGCGAAACTACTTAAGACGAACGCTCGACCTCTTCCGCTCTCAACCAGCCTCCGCGCCGCCCCGGTGAGGAGGTAGAGGTTGAGGATGCCGCAGAGATAGCCTACCACGAAGGCCAGCGCTGCGAAGACCGGTGGGCTCACCGCCGGGCCCCTGCTACGGCACGAAGGCGGCGGGTTCCTCGCCGCCGCGGAAACGGGCGAGGAGGGCGGCCAGAATTCGCTGCGAGGCGGCTCCGTCGCCATAGGGGTTCGCGGCGCGCGACATTTTCGCGTAGTGCGCGGGGTCGCCGAGAAGCGCGGCGGCAGCGGCGAGGATACGGTTGGGATCGTGCCCGACGAGCTCGAGGGTGCCGGCGGCGAGCCCTTCGGGGCGCTCGGTCTCGTCGCGCATCACGAGGACCGGCTTCCCAAGACAAGGTGCCTCCTCTTGCAAGCCGCCGGAATCCGTGAGCACGAAATGCGCCGCGCGGACCGCGGCGACCATCTTCGCGTAATCGATCGGCTCGACCAAAATAGCGTCCTCGACCCCGCCGAGCACCTCGCGGGCCACCGGAGCGACGTGCGGGGAGGGATGGACCGGCCAGTAGATCTGCGGGCGCTGCGGCAGGGCGAGAATCGCGCGCATCGCCTCGGCCATCGCCCGCATGTGCGGATGGTTCTCGCGCCGATGCGCGGTGACGACGATGAGCGGGCGCTGCGGATCGACCCGTTCGAATTGCGGCGGCGAGGGCAAGGTCGCGCGGTTCGCGGTCTCCACGAAGGCATCGATCACCGTATTCCCGGTGACGAAAATATTGCGCGAGGGAACGCCTTCGGCGAGCAAGTTCTCGCGCGCGCGTTCGGTCGGCGAAAAATGGTAGCGCGCGAGGCGCCCGGTGAGCCGACGATTCATCTCCTCGGGGTAGGGCAACCACGGATCGCCGGTGCGCAGCCCCGCCTCGACGTGCCCGATCTCCGCTTTGCTGTAGAACGCCGCGAGCGCGGCCGCCGTGCTCGTCGTGGTATCGCCGTGCACTAAAACGATCTCGGGGCGCGCGCGCGCGAGCACCGGCTCCATGCCCTCGAGCACGCGCGTCGTAATCTGCGTGAGCGTTTGATCCGAGGTCATAATATCGAGATCGTAGTCGGGAACGATCGAAAAGAGCGAGAGCAGATCGTCGAGCATGTGTCGGTGCTGCGCGGTCACGCAGATCGATGATTCGAAGCGGGCGTCGGCGCGTAGCGCTTCGACGACCGGCGCCATTTTAATGGTATCGGGGCGCGTCCCGAAGACGCTCATCACGCGGAGCGGTCCGGTCATACGAGCCTTCCCGAGTGCGAGAACATTCCGGAGACGACCAGCGCGACGACGCCGAGGACGATGCAGACGGCATAGATGAGAAAGACCGCCTGCCGAACGCCGAGGCCGAAACGGAAGATGAGTTGGTGGTGGAAGTGGCCGCGATCGGCATCGGTGATGCTGCGCCCGTTTGCCGCTCGCCGGACGATCACCGCCGCGGTATCGAGAATCGGCAGCGCGAGCACGACGAGAGGAACGAGCAGGCTGATCGCGATCGCCGTCTTACTGCCGCCGATGATCGTCACCGTCGCGAACACGTAGCCGATGAAGAGCGAGCCGGCATCGCCGAGAAAGATGCGCGCCGGATTGAAATTATACGGGAGAAAGCCGAGCGAGCTGCCCGCGAGCGCGAGCAACACGAGGGCGACGATGAAATTTCCGTGCAGCGCCGCGATGGCGAAAAGAAAGAGGCTCGAAATCGTGGTGACGCCGGCGAGCAATCCGTCGAGTCCGTCGATGAAATTCATCGCGTTCATCATGCCGACGTACCATAACAGCGTGAGCGGCAGGCTGACCCAGAGCGGAAAATCGATCCACGCGTTCGCGGGGCCGTGGGCGAAGGGATTGTTGATCCCCGTAATCGTGAATCCGTAGAGCATCGAGATGCCGGCGACGACGATCTGCGCGACGAGCTTGCTGCGCGCGCGCATCTGCATGACGTCATCCCAGAGCCCGACGCCGAGAATCAACAGACTGCCGAAGAGCAGCCCGATGAGATGGTGGGCGATATCGAGCTGGGCGCCGCGCGCGTGCGGCGAGCCGACGACGAATCCGAGCACTGCGAAGAGCGCGGTGGCGAACCCGAAGAAGACCGCGACGCCGCCGATGCGCGGCGTCGGCGTGGTATGCACCCTACGCTCTTCTTCGATCCCGTCGATGATGTTGAGATGCGTCGCCAGTCGAATGACCAATGGGGCGATCGTCACCGTAACGGCGGCGGCGAGGAGAAAGGCCGCGATCTCCGCGAGGATAGGTTTCATCGCCGCACGCTCATGGTGCGAGCTTCCATTGCATCAACGCGACGCCCGCTTCGGCGAGCAATTCGACGGCGAACGCATCGTCGTATCGCTCTTCGTACACGATGCGCTCGACCCCCGCGCTGACCAAGAGCTTCGAACAGCCGACACAGGGTTGGTGCGTGCAATAGACGGTCGCGCCGGCAAGGCTGACGCCGTGAAGCGCGCCCTGAACGACCGCGTTCGCCTCGGCGTGCGTCGCGCGCACGCAGTGGTTGTCGACCATCGTGCATCCGACGTCGGTGCAATGCGCGATCCCGCGCGGCGCGCCGTTATACCCAGTGGTGAGAATGCGCTGGTCGCGAACGGCGACGCACCCGACGCGTGCGCGCGGGCAGGTCGCACGCGAACCGACCGTGCGCGCGATCTCCATAAAATAATCGTCCCAACTCGGCCTCATCGTGTTAGCGAGGGGCCACGAAGGTCGGCAGCGAGGTAAGGCTGCCGAAGAGGCGATCGCCGGCGTCGCCGAGCCCCGGCACGATATATCCGTGCTCGTTGAGTTCGGCATCGACCGCACCGACCACGATGCGAACGTCGGGGAACGCGGAATGAATCGCCGCGATCCCTTCGGGGGCGGCGATGACGCTGACGAAGGTCACCTCCGTCGCGCCGTGCGAGGCGAGTAATCGGAGCGACGCGATGCCCGACGCTCCGGTCGCCAACATCGGATCGAGCACGAAGACGCGGCGCCCATCGAGACGCGCCGGCACGTTCGCATAGTACGGCACCGCTTGCAGCGTTTGCGGATCGCGATAGAAGCCGAGATGGGCGACGACGGCATCTTCGACGATCTGCAAGAAGCCCGGCACGAGGCCGAGCCCCGCGCGAAGGATCGGCGCGATCACCGGCGGCTGCGCGATACGAAGCGCCTTCATGCGCA
>JAJXXM010000116.1 GCA_021781095.1 bacterium | reverse complement strand
TACGCTGCCTTCGGCAGCTACTCGGGATGACAAACATTGCCCCTCGATACGCTGCCTTCGGCAGCTACTCGGGGTGACAAGATCGCCCCTCGATACGCTGCCTTCGGCAGCTACTCGGGGTGACAGAGCGCAGCTACTCGGGGTGACATGGCAGGCCCTCCGCCGCGCCTCTCCTAACTTCCGCCCTCTGATGATCGATGCGTCCGCGGCCCCAGCGCTCGACCCCTCGTTCGAGCAGTTCTCCGAATCGATCTCCCACGCCGTCGAGTCGGTCCGGAGCATCTCGGAATCGATCGCGGCGACGGCCCAGGAGCAGACCACGCTCATGGTCGCACTCGCCGAGACCGCGGATCTGCTCTCGCGCGATTCCTGGACGACCGCCTCGCGCCTCCAACAGGCACAGACCCAAGCGCACGCCACCACCAGCGCGCTCGCCGAATCCGTTCAGGTCGTCGGCGAACTCCTCACCTCGGTCCAACAACTCGCGGAGCTCTCCGGGCAGACCGCCGCGGCGATGGATGAATTCGGTCGCCTGATGAGCGAGATCGGGCGCATGGCCGCCTTCGTTGAAGATGTCTCCGACGAAACGCAGTTGCTCGCGCTCAACGCCGCAATCGAGGCGGCGCGCGCGGGAAAGCACGGGCTCGGTTTCGCGGTCGTCGCCGGCGAAGTCGGCCGGCTTGCGAAAACCACCGGCGAATCGACCTCCGTCATCACCGGGCTCGTCGTCGAAGTGCGCCGCGAAGCGGAAGCGACGATCGCGGCGGTGCGGGCGAGCGCGGAGCAATCCGCGGAATCGGCGCCGCTCGCGCGGCAAGCGCAAGAAGCGATCCAGGTGGTCGCCTCGCTCTCGACCGATCTCTCGCACGCGATCGACGGCGCGGTGCAGGCGAGCGGGCAGCAGAGCGATCAGTCGAACAAAATGATCGAACGCACCGCCTCGCTCTCGACGATGATGGCCGAAGAGGGGCGCGAAGCGCTCGAGGCGGCGTTCGCAACGCAGCGTCTTTCCTATTACGGCGCCGAGATGGCCTATCTCTCGCGCTCGGGTACGGTGCACCGCTCCGAAGGGGCCACGCTCCGTTGCGCGACGCTTCTGCCGCCCGGGTATCCGCCGGCGCGCGCGCTGCAGTACGTGCAGAAGCGCATCGAAGAACTTACCTCCGGTCGCCTGCGTATCGAATTGCACATCCCGTTCGAGGGCGGAACCGAACAAGAAGAGCTCCTGCGCGTGCGCTCCGGCGAACTCGATATCGTCAGCGTCACGACGTTCGTCGCCGGCTCGATCTCGCCGTTAGTCCAGCTCTTCGATCTCCCGTTTGTTTTCAGCACGCCCGCCGAAGCGCACGCCGTGATCGACGGCCCGCTCGGGCGCCACGTGCTGCAATCGTTCGCCCCGTTCGGCCTGACGGGGCTCGGATTTCTCGAAAACGGCATGCGGCATTTCACCAACTCGCTGCATCCCGTCACGCAGCCCGACGATCTCAAACGCATGCGCGTGCGCATTCAAGATTCGGTCGTCTACCTCGCGCTCATGCATGCGTTCGGCTCGATCCCCAAAGTGATTCCGTTCAACCGCGTGCACGACGCACTCGTCGCGAAGGACGTCGACGCACAAGAGAACCCACTTGCGAATATCGTTGGAGCGAAGCTCTACGAAGGGCAGCGTTATCTCACCTTAACCGCGCACGCGTACAACACGCAGATCGTGCTCGGAAACACCGATCGCTTGCGCCAAATCGCGCCGGAGGATCGCAACGCGCTCGCCCAAGCGTTCGAAGAGGCGCGCAACATGCACCGCGCGATCGCGGCCGAACAAGAGGCCGAAGCGCTCTCCGAATTGCAGCGCCACCTGGAGGTGCATCGCTTCACCGATAGCGAGCGCGAGCAATTTATCGAGGCCGCGACCTTCGTATGGGAGCGCATGGAGCCGCTCTTCCCGCCCGATATCTACCAAGCGCTGCTCTCGCGCGAGCTGCATTCGTGGAGCAACCAACGCGCCACCATCGACGCCCGGCACACGCGCGCGTTTTCGGTCGACGAAGTCATCCACGCGATCGACACCTCGGTCGCGGTGGTGCGGAATTCGGCGGGGCGCATCGGCAAGAACGCCCAGACGGAGATCGTGAGCTCGCTCAAGAGCCTCGCCGGGCAATCGCACGGCATGTCGGAGATCAGCAACGGGCTCGCCGACCGCTTCGCATCACTTGGGGAGCGCTGCGCGCAGGCGCAGGCGCAACTCGGCGACGCCGACCGTATCGTCGAGCGGCTCTTCTCCACGATCGACGCGCTCGCCGCGATGGCGATGCAGAGCCGCGACGCGCTCGGAAAGTTCGCGAAGTCGATGAATCAAATCGTCGATATCGTCGGACTGGTCCGCGCGGTCTCCGACAAAACGAACCTGCTCGCCCTCAACGCCGCGATCGAAGCGGCGCGTGCCGGCGAACACGGACGCGGCTTCTCCGTCGTTGCGACCGAAGTGCGCAAGCTCGCGGATAAAACGAAATCCTCGACGCAAGAGATACGCTCGGTGCTCGCCGATCTCGACAAGCGCAGCAAAGCGACCGCGGGCGCCATCGCCTCCGACGTCAGCAAAGCCGAGGCGAGCGGTCGGCACGCGCGTGCCGCGCAAGCGGCGTTCGAACGCATCGGCGGGTTCGTCGCTGCGGCGAACACCACGCTCGGAGATGCCGAACGCGAATCGCGCGCCGCAGCGCAGCGCGCATATGCAATGTACGGCGACTACATGCAGATGGCCGAGCTCATCCACGAATACGCCAACGAATGCTCCGAAGCGATCGAGACCGCCGACCGTCTCGAACGCGAACGCAACCGGCTCTTCGCATCGGCACAATAGATGTCGTCGCTACGCCTCGGGCAGAGCGCCGACGCGCTCGTCGGCATCGACGAGAGCGGAACGATCGTCCTTTGGAATAGCGCCGCCGCTGCCTTACTCGGCCGCAGCGAAGCAGAGGCGCTCGGGCGCCCCTGCCACGAGGTCCTCGCCGGGCGAACCCCCTCGGGTTCGCACCTCTGCATGCCCGGCTGCGCGGTGCAAAAGAGCTGCGCGCAATTTCGGGCGCCGCGCCGTTTCGAAATCGTCATTCCGCACCCCGACGGCAGCGATCTCTGGCTCGATGCGGTCACCTGCGTCGTCCCCGACGAGCGCGGCCGCCCCATCGCCCTCCACCTGCTCTGCGAGAGCGTCGCCGCGCGCCACCTTAAGCGGATCGCCGCGGGCATGCAACGCGATCGTCAACCGAGCCCGCCGCCGCCCTCCATGCCGGCGGTCGCCCTCACCGGGCGCGAGCGCGACGTCCTTCGCCTGCTCTCGCAGGGGCTCCGGACCACCCAGATCGCCGAGGAGCTGCAGCTCGCCCCGGCGACCGCCCGCAACCACATCGGCAATCTGCTGCAGAAGCTCGGCGCCCACTCGCGCGCCGAAGCGGTCGTCCTCGCGCTGCAGCGTGGCCTGATTCATTTGACCTAGAAAAATCGGTATTCTCGTCTCTGGCCGCCCGAGCGCCATTCCCGTACATTCGAATCGAATGAACGTTCGATAGAACGATTCGAGCCGATGAGGGGGCGGAACCGGTGCAGGCCTACGACCAACGGTACGAAGATATTCTCGACAGCGCCGAGGCGCTCTTCGCACAGCAGGGCTTCCACGCGACCAGCATGCGCGATATCGCGCGCGCCTCGTGTATCAGCGTCGCCGGGCTCTACTACTACCTCCCGAGCAAGCAACAAGCGCTCTCGTTCGTCTGCGAACGCATTTTCGACCGGCTCGAAGCGGGAACGGCCGAGAGCGCTCGGCTCTCCGATCCGCACGAGCGGCTCGCCGCCTTCGTGCGCGGCCACCTGCGCTATCTATTAACCAACAGTCGTTCGTACCGCGTCCTGTTGCACGATCTTCAGGCGCTCGACCGCGATTCGAGCGGCAGCACGCGCGCGCGCCGCCGTCGCTACTTTCAATCGCTCGTCGATCTCCTCGCGGCACTCGATCCGCACGCGGAAGAGAACGCGCGCATGGCGGCGGGCGCGCTCTTCGGCATGTTGAATTGGGCGCCGACCTGGTATCGCGAAGAGGCCGACGGCGATGTCGACGCCGCCGCCGAGCGGCTCACCGAGCTCTTTCTTCACGGCTTTCGCAGCGGCGCGCTCGTCGCGCGGGCATCGCGGTGAGCGAGCGCATCGCCGTGGCGCGCGACGAACGCCGCGCCCGCATCACGCTGCAAGCCGGGGCGCTCAACGTGTTGGGCATCGCCGATATTCGCGCGCTGACCGCAGCGATCCGCGAGAGCGAGCGCTGCACCGTCGTCAGCATCGAAGCCGCCGGCGAACGCGCGTTCTGCGCGGGCGTCGAAGTCGGCGATCACGTGCCCGAGAAGGCGCCGGAGATGTTGGCGGCGTTCGAAGAGATGGCGAGCGCGTTTCTCTCCGCCTCACCGGCGATCGTCTGCGCCGCGAACGCACCCGCGATGGGCGGCGGCTTCGAGTTGCTCCTGCTCGCCGACATCGCACTCTGTTCGACGCGCGCGTTTTTCTCGCTCCCCGAGGTGCAGCTCGCCGCTCTTCCGCCGATCGCCTGCGCGTTGTTGCCGCGCGCGATCGGGACGCAACGCGCGTTCAACGCGATCCTCACCGGACGAAAAATCGACGCGCAGAGCGCGCTTGCGTGGGGCGTGGTGAGCGAGGTCGTCGCTCCCGAGGAGCTCTCCGCCGCGACCGAAGCGCTCTGCGAACGGCTCTTGGGCTATTCGGCGGTCGCCGTTCGCGCCTGTAAGCGCGCGATTCGGCTCGACGATCTATCGCTGGCGATGCGCGCGTATCGCGACGAGCTTTTACCGAGCCGCGACGGGGCCGAGGGCATAGCGGCATTCCTTGAAAAGCGCTCTCCCGTTTGGGCGCACACCCTTCCCACAGGAGATGACTATCGATGACCGCGACTACCGAAGCGAGCACCGCGCAAGAAGACGTTCTCTATTCCGTCGACGACCGCGTGGCGACGATTACCTTCAATCGCCCGCATGCCTATAACGCCTACACGACCGAGACGCTCGGGCGCCTGCACGACGCGCTCCGGCGCGCGATGTGGGACGACGAAGTCGGCGTCGTAGTGCTCACCGGTGCCGGCCGCAAAGCGTTTTGCACCGGCGGCGACGTGAAAGAGTACGCGGAACGCTACGTCGAGCATCCCGAACAGTTTTGGAAGTACATGGTGCTCTTCCAAGATTGCCTCGATTCCATTCGCAATATGGGCAAACCGACGATCGCGCGCATCAACGGCATGGCGGTCGGCGGCGGAAACGAGATGAATATGGCCTGCGATCTCGCGGTCGCAGCCGAACACGCGACGATCCGACAGGTCGGCACGCGGGTCGGCAGCGTCGCGGCGGGCGGCGGCACGCAATGGCTGCCGATCATCGTCGGCGACCGCCGAGCGCGTGAGATGCTCTTCCTCTGCGAGCCGATCACCGCCGCGCAAGCGCTCGATTGGGGACTCGTCAACCGCGTCGCGCCGTACGAGCAACTCGACGACGTCGTGCGCGACCTCTGCAACAAGCTGCTCGATAAGTTCCCGCAGTGCTTGAGTTACACGCAGTGCCAGGTGAATTATTGGAAAGACCAATCGTGGTACGCGACGATCGGGCACGCCCGCGAATGGCTGGCATCGCATTTCGCCGGCGCCGAAACCGCCGAAGGCATGCGCGCCTTCGTTGAAAAGCGCGAACCCGATTACGCCGGAATCCGGCGCTCGCGTCGATGAAAGCCGCGGTTTTCATCGGGCCGAATCGGCCGCTCGAAATCCAAGAGCGCCCGATTCCGGTCCCCGAGTACGGCGAGATCGTCATAAAAGTTGCGGCGTGCGGCCTCTGCCACACCGATCTGCACTATATCGATCACGGCGTGCCGACCTTCGCGCCGCCGCCCTTGGTTCTCGGGCACGAGGCCTCCGGAACGGTCTTCGCCGTCGGCGATGGCGTTACCGAACGGCACGTCGGCGATCGCGTGCTCGTTCCCGCCGTCCTCTCCTGCGGCCGCTGCGAAGCCTGCCGACGCGGGCGCGAAAACATCTGCGCGAACGGCGTGATGCTCGGCAACCATATCGACGGCGCCTACGCCGAATTTCTCAAAGTCCCGGCAAAAGACGTCTTGTCGCTCCCGCCGGAGCTGCCGCTCATCGAAGCCTGCCTCATCGCCGACGCCGTCTCGACGCCCTATCACGCCGTCGTCAATCGCGGGGAGGTGCGCCCCGGAGACCGCGTGGTCGTCTTCGGCTGCGGCGGCGTCGGAATCAACGTCATTCAGATCGCCGTCGCCGCGGGCGCCGAGGTGTGGGCGGTCGATATGAAACCCGAGCGTTTGGAATTCGCGCTGCAATTCGGTGCCGCTCACGTTATCGACGCGAGCGCCGCACCCGACGTCGCGCGCGCGGTGCGCCGTGCGACCGACGGCGGCGCCGACATCGCCTTCGAAGCGATCGGCAATCCCAAGACGGTTCGCACCGCAATCGAGAGCGTTCGGCGCGGCGGCCGCATCGTCGTCGTCGGTTTCTGCTCGGAACCGGCGGAGATTCCGGCGGGCAAAGTGATGTTTACCGAATTGGAGATCCGCGGCTCGCTCGGCTGCCGCCCCGTCGATTATCCGCGCATCATCGAACTCGCGCGGCGCGGGCGCATTCGCATCACGGAATTGGTGAGCGAACGCGTCTCGCTCCAAGATATCAATCGCGGCCTCGACTTTTTACGCGCCGGCATCGGCCTGCGTACGATCGTCGTTCCCTCGCAATAGGAAGGAAGCGCTATGAGCACGCAGACCCTCTCTCCAACCATCGATGCACTCGTCGAGCGTTGCGATCGCCTCATCGAAGAGCCCGGCTTCGCACCCGCCGTCGCTTGGAAGAACGCCGCTCCGAATCGCGCGGCGATCGGGTGCTTCCCGGTCTATACGCCCGCCGAAGTTTTTTACGCCTCCGGCGTGCTACCGGTCGGGCTCGCGGGCGGCGGCAACCGCATGGAGATCGCGCACGCCGACTCGCGCTTTCAATCGTTCATCTGTTCCATCATCAAAAGCACGCTCGAGCAAGGGATGACCGGGCTGCTCGACGATCTCGACGGCGTCGTCTTCCATTCCATATGCGACCCCGCTCGCAATCTCGCGAGCGTCTACTCGCGCAACTTCCCGAACACCCCGGTCGAATACATCCACTTTCCGCAGAATTTCGAGGCCGAAGAGGCACCGCGGTATCTCCGCGACGAGTACGAGCGCGTCGCGCGCTTCGCCGCCGAGCTGAGTGGGCGGAGCATGACGACCGAGGATCTCCGCGCGGCGATTCGCATCTACAATCGCGTTCGCGATACGATCCGTCGCCTCTACGCACTACGGCGCGATTCCCCGCACTTGTTGCGCACGCGCGAGCTCTATCCGCTCGTCCGCGTCGGCCATCTCCTGCCGCCCGAAGAGCACGCCGAGTTGCTCGCCGACGCATTGCACGCCGCCGCGACGCGCGAAGGACGGGAGCGCGACCGCATTCGCGTCGTGCTCACCGGATCGTTCTGCGAACAACCGCCGCTCGATTTAATCGCGGCGATCGAAGACGCGGGCTGCTATCTCGTCGATGACGATTTTCTCATCGGTCGCCGCTGGTTTACCGGCGACGTCCCCGAAAACACCGGCGACCCGCTGCTCGCGCTCGCCGAAGCCTACCTCGATGCCTCGCTGCCGTCGCCCGTGAAGCACGACATGCGCGTTTCGCCCGCTCGCCTTCTCGTCGAGCGCGCCCGCTCGCACCGAGCCGATGCCGTCATCGTGCTCTGCGCGAAATTTTGCGAACCATCCCTCTTCGCTTATCCGACCTACCGCAAGACGTTGCAAGAAGCCGGCATCCCGCATCTCTTCTTGGAGTTCGAAGAAAAAATGTGGATGTTCGATCGGATCAAAGGCGAGATCGAAACGTTCGTCGAGTCCCTTCTTTTCGATTAGGAGTACGTGCGATGACCGAGACCCACTATCAGGGAAAGCTTCACCATCTGCAAAAAGAGCTGATGTCGGAGTACTATGCGGCGCTTACCGCATCGGCGAACGGCAGCGGCGTCCCCGCTGCGTATCTGCTGATCGGCGGGAACCCGGTGGAGCTGCTGCGCGCGTTCGATATTCTTCCGGTCTTTCCGGAGGTCAACGCGCTGCAACTCGCGGTGCGCAAACAGTCGCTGCCATTCATTCAGTCCGCCGAATTCATGGGCTACTCGTCGGATAATTGCGCCTACGTCAAAGCCGATATCGGGATGTATTTCGGTGGGCGGCAGACGCCCTTCGCCACGATCCCCGAACCATCGCTCCTGCTGTGCAATTACGTCGGCTGCAACGTCTATCTCGATTGGTTCGGGCACCTCGCAGAATTCACCGGGCAATCGGCGTTCCAGCTCGATATTCCGTTCATTCGAACGGCCTCCGGGAAACCGTCGAAAGAAGATATCGCCTACGTCCTGCGCCAGCTCCACCACCTCATCGGGCGTTGCGAAGAGATTACCGGGCGCAAGCTCAACGAAGAAAAGCTCCGCGAGGCGGTGCGCCTCTCGTCGCTCACCGGCGATCTCTGGGCGAAAATCAAACATCTCACCAAGCGCACCCCGGCGCCCTACGACGCCTATTTCGATTCCGTCACCATGATGGCGCCGCTCTATTGCCTGCGCGGCACGCCGCAGGGGCTCGAATTTTTCGAGACCGCATACGCCGAACTGCTCGCGAAGGCCGAGGCCGGCGTCGGGCCGCTCGAAAAAGAGCGCTTCCGCTACGTGATCGAGGGGCCGCCGCCCTGGCCGCACCTTCGAGCGTTCCGCGATATGTTCTCGCGCTGGGACGCGGTCGCCGTCGCCTCGACCTACTCCACCGTCGGCGGGCTCTGGGAATTCGGCTTCACCCACGATCCCGACCATCCGTTGGAATCGATCGCGCGCCACCTTCTGGAGTGGAACCTCACCAACCGCAACTTCTTGCAGCGTTACGAACAGATCGAACGCTACCTCGAGGAGTGGAACGCGAACGCCCTCATCATCCATTCGGTGAAGAGCTGCCGCCTGTTCTCCGCCGGGCAGGGCGATATGCGCGAATATTTCACCAAGCGCGGCGTGCCGACGTTGCTCGTGGAATCCGATCTTGAAGATCCACGCTATTTCTCGGAGGCGCAGATGCGCAACCGCATCGACGCGTTCTTCGAATCCATCGCCCATCGCCCGACACGAGAAGGAGTAACGGCATGAAATATGCAGCGGGCATCGACGTCGGCTCGACGCAGACCAAGTGCATCATCATCGACGAAAACAAGCAGATCGTCGCGCGCGCGCTCACCGATACCGGGGCGAACATCACCCGCGCCGGCGAGCGCGGCTACGAAGCGGTGCTCGCCGCCGGCGGCATCGCCCGCGAGGACGTGCTCTGCGTCGTGGGCACCGGGTACGGCCGCTTCAAAGTCTCGTTCGGCGATCTGCAGATCACCGAGATCACCTGTCACGCCAAGGGCGCGAGCTTGCTCTTCCCCGATACCGCGACCGTGATCGATATGGGCGGCCAAGATGCGAAGGGCATCAGCGTTCAGAACGGCGAGGTCGTCGATTTCGTTATGAACGATAAGTGCGCCGCCGGGACGGGGCGTTTTCTCTCCACCGCCGCCGAAACGCTCGGCCTCTCGCTCGACGAAATCGGCGCGATCTCGCTGCAAGCGCGCAATCCCGTGCGCCTCTCGACCGTTTGCACGGTCTTCGTCGAATCCGACATCATGTCGTACGTCGCGCAGGGAAAGAAGACCGAGGATATTCTCGGCGGCATCCACAGCGCGATCGCGGCGCGAACGATCGCGCTCGTTCGGCGCGTCGGCCTGAAACCGAACTATACGTTCACCGGCGGCGTATCGCTCAACGTCGGCATGGTGAAGATGCTCGAAGAGAAGCTCGGAGCCCCGCTCAACGTGAGCCCCGATTCACACTACATGGGCGCGATCGGTGCTGCGGTGTTTGCACTCGAACACGCACTCTCGGCCGCCGCCGCTTCGTAAAGGAGAACGCAGATGCAGATCATTGCCGGCGTCGATTTGGGCTCGCGCAGCACGAAGGTGGTGCTCATCGATCGTGACGGGAAGCAGCTCCACGCACATACGACGCGCACGCGCCCGCCGTTGATCGAACTCGTCGACCGCGCCGTCGACGAAGCGCTCGCGAGCATCGGCGCCGAGCGCGGCGACCTCCACTATATCGCGACGACGGGCTTCGGCCGCTCGAGCTACCCCGAACGCGATCTCCAACTCACGGAAGTAACCGCGGCGGCGTACGGGGCGGCCGCGCTCTTCCCCGGAACGCGCTGCGTTCTCGATATCGGGGCGCAGAGTTCGCGCGCGGTGAAGATCGCACCGGGCGGGCGCGTCCGCGAATTCAAATCGAACGAAAAATGCGCCGCCGGAGCCGGTGGCTTCGTCGAGCGCGCTGCCAAGTATCTCGAAACCGAGCTCGCGGAGGTCGGCGGCCTTTCGATGAACGGCGAGAATCCGGTCGCGATCTCGAGCGTCTGCGCCGTGCTGGCGGAATCGGAGATTATCAACCACGTCAGCCGGGGCGAGACGCGCGAGAACATTTTGCGCGGCGTTCACCAGTCGCTCGCGGAGCGTGCGGTGCTGCTGGTCAAACGCATCGGCATCGAAGAGGAAGTGACGCTCGTCGGCGGCATGGGCTACCAGGCGGGAATGATTCGCGCGCTCCAAGAGGCGCTCGAGGTGCCGATCAACTGCGCGCCGCAGCCGGAGATGGCCGGCGCACTCGGCGCAGCGCTACTCTCGAAGCGACGGATCGAGAAGAGCGCTGCGTGACCGGCGCACTCGACGTCCTTCGCGACGAGCATCGCCGCATACTCGACGTCTTCGATCGTTTCGAGCAACGGAGTGCGGCAGGGGAAGAGCTCTCGCCCGAATACCTCGACGAGCTCTTGGCGTTCATCCACATCTTCATCGATGCCAACCATCACGGAAAGGAAGAGCGTGCGCTCTTTCGCGCCACCGAGGCCCATCCGTGGTTAAGCGGCTTCGCACTCTTGTTGAACGAACAGCACGAAGAAGGACGCGGACTCGTGCGCGCCGTCGTCTGCGCGCGCGAGCGAGGGCAATCGGGGATCGCCGAGTTGCGAAGCTTCATTGCATACCTGCGCGAGCACATCGCGCGGGAGAACGAGGCGGTCTTCCTTTCGATCGAACAAGCGCTCGACGATTTCTCGGGTAGCGACCTTGCGGCGCGATTCGCCGAGATCGAACGCGAAGTTATCGAGCGCTGGAAGATCGCCGATCCCGACGAGGAGCACCGCTCGATCGCCGACTTACGCCGTTGGGACGCTCTGCTTGTTCGGGTATAGCCGGCGCTGCGCGATACAACAAAATGGCATCGGCGACGCAGACGGGCTCCTCGCTGCCGAACGCTTCGATCGTGACATGCAGGGCGACGCGGAGCCCCGAAGCGGCGGCACGGACGCCGGAGATCGAAAATCGTGCGCGCACGCGCGAACCCGAACGGACCGGCGCGAGAAAACGCACGCGATCGAGCCCGTAATTCAACACCGATCCGATCTCGCGAATATCGCAGGCGCGGTGCCAGAGCGCCGGAACGAGCGCGAGCAGAAGATAGCCGTGCGCGATGGTGCCCCCGTACGCGCTCTTCGCCGCACGGACCGGATCGACATGAATCCATTGGCGGTCGTCGGTGCAGGCGGCGAACGCATCGATCCGTCGCTGGTCGATGCGCAGCCATGGCGCCGAGACGAGTTCGATCCCTTCGAGCGCGCGGAGGCCGGAAAAACCGTGCACGATTCTCGCTGCCATTTCGCCATCTCTCTTCGCAAAAGGAGCCACGATGCCTCGGTCGATTATCGAGCCATTTCGAATTAAATCCGTCGAACCGATCCGCATGACCACGCGCGAGGAACGCGAGGGCTACCTACGGGAGGCCGCCTTCAACCCGTTCTTACTCCGCGCCGAGGACGTGCTGATCGATCTCCTCACCGATAGTGGGACCGGTGCGATGAGCGCCGACCAGTGGGCCTCCATCATGCGCGGCGACGAATCGTACGCCGGGGCGCGCTCCTTCTACCGCTTCGCCGAAACGGTGCGCGAGATCTTCGGCTTCCAACACGTGTTGCCGACGCATCAAGGACGCGCGGCGGAGCGCATTCTCTTCACGACGCTCTGCAAACCCGGCGACGTCGTTCCGAACAACACGCACTTCGATACCACGCGCGCGCACGTCGAGAGCGTCGGCGCGCGCGCCGTCGACCTGCCGATTCCCGAGGGGCGCTCCCCGGCGACGCAGCATCCGTTCAAAGGCAATATGGATGTCGAGGCGCTGCGCGCGCTCGTCGCCGAGGTCGGCGCGAAGCGCGTGCCGTTGGTCATGCTGACGGTCACGAATAATTCCGGCGGCGGCCAGCCGGTCTCGATGGCGAACGTCAAAGCGATTCACGCAATCTGCCGCGAGCACGGCATACCGCTCTATATCGATGCCTGTCGTTACGCGGAGAACTGCTGGTTCATTCGCGAACGAGAGCCCGGCTATGCGGGGCGCTCGCCGCGCGAGATCGCGCGCGAACTCTTCTCCTACGCCGACGGCTGCACGATGTCGGCGAAGAAAGATGGCTTAGTGAACATCGGCGGATTTCTCGCGAGCAACGATGCCGCGCTGGCGAGTGCGGAATCGCGCCTGCTGATCCTCACCGAAGGCTTCACCACCTACGGCGGCCTCGCGGGGCGCGATTTAGAAGCGATGGCGACGGGGCTCAACGAGGCGCTCGACGAGGATTATCTCCACTACCGTATCGCCTCGACCGCGTATTTGGGGCGTCGCCTCACCGAGATCGGCATTCCGATCGTGCAGCCGCCCGGCGGGCACGCCATCTACATCGATGCCGGCGCGATGCTCGCCCACCTGCGTCCGCAGGAGTATCCGGGGCAAGCGCTCGTCGGCGAGCTCTATCTCGAAGGCGGCATTCGCGCGGTCGAGATCGGCACGGTCATGTTCGGCTCGACCGACCCGCTCAGCGGCGAGGAGCGCACCGCCCCGATGGAACTGGTCCGCCTCGCGATTCCGCGCCGGGTCTACACGCAGAGCCACATCGATTACGTCGGCGAGGTCTGCGAGGAGCTCTACGCGCGGCGCGAACGGATCGTGGGGCTGCGCATGCTCTGGCAGGCTCCGCCCCTGCGCCACTTCACCGCTCGCTTCGAGCGGCTTCACCAGGAGAGCCCTCTATCGGAAGGAGCATTGGAGCTCAAACCCTAACCGGATGAGGCTTTCGGAGCCATCGGCTCCGTGCGCTTTCTCACCCGTCATCCTACTGGAGCCCACTATGCTCGTTTTTCGTCGCCTCGTCACCGGCGCCGCTGCGATCGTCGCAGCC
>JAJXXM010000166.1 GCA_021781095.1 bacterium | reverse complement strand
AACGCTCGGCGGCGACGGTGGCTTGAAGCGAGCGATCCGCACCTTGGGATCGATCGGCGAGAACGTCTTTTGGCCGCGCGAAATCCAGTTGATATAGGCGACCACGGCGATCATGGTGCGGCTGTCATACGCCGGCGGCCGCCCGTTCATGCTATAGAGAAAGCACTCCGCGATGCGATCTTGCAATGCAATCGCACGATGCGAGCGACCGTTCCACTGCGGAAAATGGCCGGCGATTCGTAAATACCCGCCGCGCGGCACCGTACCGCCGGCGATGTGGCACGACGAACATTCCATCTGCGAGACGACGTACGGCTTCGCGAATTTGTGCGTTTGCGTGATGATGTCGTAGCCCTCGCGCACGAGCGCGCCCATCTTTCCCGCCGGAAGATGTGCCGGATCGTAGAGCGCGGCTCCCGCGAGCGGCTGCCCTGCGGCACCGCCGCTGGGATGCGTGCCGCCGGCGCAGCCGACGAATGCGAGTGCGACGAGCGCACTCGCGAGCGTAGAGAGCACTCGCACGGGGCGCGCCCTAAAACGCCAACGCCGTGTAGGCGTATCCGAAGCGCTTCTGCAAAACGGCGACCGTCGCCACCATCGATGGCACGACAATCGTCCCGGGGATGAGGTGGGTGAGAATGTCGGCGGCGACTTGCGAGCCCGTCATGCCTGCCGGAGCGAAGCCGCGTTTCACGATCGCGCGCGACTGCTCTTCGACGGCGGTGTGGCAGGTCAACATTACCAGCCCGCGCCGCTGCAGCGTTTGAATCGAACGATCCTGATATGACGACTTTTCGTCGTCGGGGTTCGCCGAGAGATTGAACGGGACGTGCGACGGGTAATGGTAATTTTTGGTTGCAAATGCACCGTCGGGGCCCTTAATTTTGAAAAACTCGCCGATGCGATATTTCGCCCACACGTAATCGCTGAAGTTATAGCTCGACGCCGGGCCGTGTGCGGCGAACGCCATCGCTACTTTATCGGCCGGGTATCCGTAGCCGAAATGCAGGCCGTTGAGTGCGTTTTTGATGTTGTTCCAAACGACGGGATTGGGATTGAGAATCTCCCACATCTGGCGAATCTCCGCCGGGCGGCCGAGCACGTTATTGAAGTGCGTCTCGTCGAAATTCGCTTTTCGTTCGACTAATGCGGTGCCGCCGGGAACCGCGGTTGCGGCTTCGGCGATCGTCGGAGCGAGTGCGACGAGCGATGCCGAGGTGGCGAGAAAGGCCGTGCGTTTCATGAATGGGTCCCTCCAGTTGTGAAGCCATAGGAAGCGTAGATGGCGCGCGCTCGCGCGCCGGTCAGAAACGTAACGAACGCTTTAGCCGCCGCCGGGTGCGGCGCCTTCGTTATTACCGCCGCTTGGTAAATCGCCGTAGCGTTCTCCGAGGCGGGAATCTTCACGACGGCGAGGCGTCCTGTCAATTTCGCCTGATAGAGCGCTTCGGAGATCCATACGACACCGGCATCGGCGCGCCCGGAAAGAATCCAGCGCGGGCTCTGGCGGTGGTGAATTTTCGTCAGTAGCGTCGTGCCGGCTTTTCGCTTGTTCACCATAATCGTCGAGACTAACGCGTCGCCGCCCGCCTTTCGATAGGCTGCCTGAATCTGTCCCGAGACGCCTTCCCATGCCGGGTTGGGCATCGCAACGCGCACGTCGGCGCGGCCGAGATCGCGCAAACCATACACGTGCTTCGGGTTCCCCTTCCGCACCAAAATCGCCAAGGTATTGGTCGCATAGGTATGCGCCGGGCCGACGATACCGCGCGTGCGCTCGATCGTCATGCGTTTCTTCCCGGAAAGAAAAACGTCGGGCTTCGGATCGATGACGAGGTTGCCGATTTGCAATGCACCCGCATCGATTTGCTTGGCGAGGATCCCCGGAGGAAGCGTTTCGTAGAACACGCGCTTCACGTCGGGGTGCTCGCGTTGAAATGCGGCGACGAGTGCGTGCATCGCCATGTATTGGTTGCCGGCGGCGAAGACGACTAACTGAGCGTTCGCCGGGTTTCCATGAAGATCGGGAACGACGTCGACGTTCGCAACGGTAAAATTGTATGGAGTGACACCCAAGAGGGCGGCCGCAAGAACTGCGGCGATCGATGCGCGAAGGCGAAATAGGCGACTCATGAAGCGAGCATAGGAGTCGCCTTATTATAAGTCAAATAACATATTTGACGCATGACCATTACTTATACTTATGAAAATATCGCTTTCGCAGCTTGAAACGCTCGGCGAAGTCGCCGAGCGAGGCTCCTTCTCGAAGGCCGCCCGCGCCCTAGGAATCTCCCAGCCGGCGGTGAGCCAGCAACTTGCCACGCTCGCCTCCGCCCTCGGCCTCACCCTCTTTTCGCGCGAGGCCGGACGCCCGGTGCTCACCGAGGCGGGCCGGATGGTTGCCGCACGGGCGCGCGCCCTCGTCGACGAGACCGAGGCCCTGCTCCGCGAAGCCGAGGGGTACGCCTCCGCCCGGAGCGGCAGGCTCGATTTCGCTGCGACCCGGACCATCGGCACCCACCTCGTACCCAAGCTCCTCGCGAACTTTCTGCGCGACCGCCCCGACGTACAGCCGCGCGTCCGGATCGCCAACACCCACGAAGTCGCGAGCCTCGTTCTGCGCGGCGAGGTGCTCTTCGGGCTGGTCGAGGGAACGATCGAAGACCCGCGGCTCAAAATGCGTCCCTTCGCGCACGACCGCATGCGCCTCATCGTGCCTCCGGAGCACCCCTTTGCTGCACGGCAGGCGATCCACGCCGCGGAGCTCGCGCGCGAACGCTTCGTGAGCCGGGAACCGGGCTCGGGGACCCGCGACCACGGCTACGATGCGCTCCGCGCCGCCGGGGTGGAACCGCCGATCGCGCTCGAACTTCCCAGCGGCGAAGGCATCGTTCGAGCGGTTGAAGCGGGGCTCGGCGTCGCCGTTCTCTCCGAGCTCGTCGTCGAACGAGCGATCTCTTTACATCGCGTCGCCGCCGTCGCTATCGACGATCTCATCCTCGAACGCGACCTTTTCGTGCTCTCCCGCCGCGAGCGCCCGCTCGCCCCGCTCGCAAACGCATTCATCGTCTCGCTGCTCGGAGATCGCGCGAGCGATCGCAGCAAAGGTGCGCGAAGCACGGCGCGGAAACAACGACACCGAAGGAGTGGGCGTTGAAGAAGGATGATGATTTAGCCGCGCTTGCCAAAGCAATCGACGCCGTCGCACCCCGTCGTATGGCGAGTGCGAACGACAGCGATCTGCACCTCGCCCCGCCGCACCTTCCATACGTTGCCGAGAACGATCCCGCGATCGTCGTCGAGGTCGTCGAACTCCGTCGGCTCGATACCACGATGCGGGTCTATACCGCGGGCCCTCGCGCGATTCGCGCGAACACACCCGGTATCGTTATCGTGCCGCACCTGTGGGGCGTCGACGCAACGATCCGCGATATCGTCCGCCGCTTTGCGAAAGCCGGCTTCTCCGCCGCCGCGCCCGATCTCTACGCGCGCTTCGACGCACCGGCCGGGGACGATAGCTGCGAACGTGCGGTCTTCGATCCCTTCGCGAAACGCATCGAACGGCGGCAGGCCGACGGCGACATTCGCGCGACGGCGCTCTGGCTGCAAGCACGATCTCCGCAAGGTCTCATCGGCATCACCGGGCTTTCGATCGGCGGGCGGTACGCGCTCCTGCAAGCCGCCGATAACAACGACATCTTTACGTGCGTCGCGCCCTTTTACGGGTCGGTCGAAAACATCACTCCCGACCAAATTCACATCCCGGTCTGCGGCAGCTACGGCGAACACGATTCCATCATCCCGGCCGACAACGTTCGTTTCTTTCGCACGCTCCTTACCGTGCCCAACGATATTCGCGTCTATCAAACCGCCGGACACGATTTTTTCGACGATCGGAGAACGGCGTACGCACCCGCGGCCGCGAGCGACGCATGGAAACGCACGCTCGAGTTCTTCAAAAACCACCTGATTCCGAAACGCTGACGCCATGGCCGCCTCGCTCGTCGTTCTCGCCATCGTCCTCGCCGTCGCCGTTACGGCGGCGGTAACGTTCGCGCTCGCCCGCAGGGGCGCAGGCGATTCGCCCGATACCGTCGCGCAATTCGCGCTGCTGCTCGAGCGCGCGAAGAACGATCTCGCCGCAACGCAACGCGAGCTCGTCGAATCCTCGCGCACGGAGTTTCTCGCGCTCGCCGGGCAGCGGCTGGAGACGACGCAGGCCGGTATCGCCGCAAAGCTCTCCGAGCTCGTCGCTCCGGTCGGCGAGAAATTAACGCAGGTCGACGCCTTCGTTCGCGAACTCGAACAAGCGCGCGTTACTGCGTACGTCGAACTTCGTAAGGAGGTCGAGCAACTGACGAAGAGCGGCGGCGAATTGAGCCTCGCCGCAGCGACGCTCTCGGAGCGAACGACGAAGCTCGCTTCGGCGCTGCGCAACCCGCAAACGCGAGGGCGGTGGGGCGAACTTCAGCTCCGCCGCGTCTGCGAACTGGCCGGGATGCTCGAGCATTGCGATTTCGAAGAACAGAAGCGTTTCGCCGGGATCGACAGAGCGCAGCAACCCGATCTCATCGTGCGTTTGCCGAACGATCGATTTATTTGCGTCGATGCGAAAGTGCCGCTCGACGCCTATCTCGATGCGATCGACGCCGGCGACGAAGCGGCGAAGGCGGCGCACTACAAGCGCTACGGCGACGCGCTGAAATCGCGCATCAACGCCCTCGCGGCCGCGAAATATCAAACGATTCCCGGCAGCGTCGATTTCGTCGTGATGTTTATTCCGGGCGAAAATTTCCTCAGCGCCGCCTACTCTCAAGACGACGACATCATCGAGTTTGCGGCGAAGAAGGCGGTCTACGTCGTCGGCCCGCTCACGTTCATGGCGCTGCTGCGATCCTACGGCATGGTGTGGCAGAGCCTCAAACAGGAACAGAACGTTCGCGAGATCGCCGCGCAGGGTCGCGTCGTCTTCGACCGCGTCCGCGTCCTCTCCGAACATCTCAACGATCTCGGCAAGAACCTCAACGCATCGGTCGCGGCGTTCAATAAGGCGATCGGTTCGTACGAGTCGCGCTTGCTCCCCGGAAGCCGAGAGCTCGCGAAATTAGCGGCCAACCCCGAAGCCGCCTCGCAAGGCGATATCGGTCGCGTCGAAGCGAACGCCGGAACGATCACCGCCGTAAGCACGCAGGAAGCGGCGATCGCGCTCGAACGCGAAATGGAGCGCGACAGGATCGCGCTCCAGGATAGTTCGCTCGGATAATCGGGCTAGATCTTGTGCGTCGCTTCCCAGCGTTTGAGCGCGGCGAGCGTATTGGCGACGTGCTTGTCGGGCTGTAAGTTGGTGTAGGTGTAAATCACGCGCCCCTGCGGCGAGATCACGTACGAGGTCCGATTCGCGTACTGCGGGGCCGCCGTAAGGATGGCATCGTATTCTTTCATCACCGCTTGATTGGTGTCGGCGGCGACGGCGAATTTGCTGCGGCATGCGCTGACCGAAAATTTCTGCAACTTCGCGAGCGGATCGTGCGAGACGCCGATGACGGTCGCGTGGAGCGCTTTGTATTTACCGATCGCGGCGGCGAAATCGTGCGCCTCGATCGTGCATCCCGGCGTGAACGCCGCCGGATAGAAATAGAGCACGACGGGGCCCTTCTTTAATGCAGCGGCGAGCGAAAATGGGAAAACCTTTCCGCCTTTGGTCGCCTGCAACGTGAACATCGGTGCCTTCGCACCGACCGGCAACGCCGCCTGGGCGGCCGGAGTCAGGAGACCGAGCAGCAGCGCGCCGAGCGCGAGTGAACGAGAAAATGTTGAACGCATAGTCACTACCTCCGTGCCGTGTAACGGTGCCGACGGGCACGAGGTTGCACGGCACGAAGGGAAAGGCGGCAAAGGCTTGCTTAGAGCCCCATCCGCCGAGCGATGACGACGCGTTGGACCTCGTTGGTCCCTTCGCCGATCTCGTTGATCTTCTGGTCGCGATACATCCGCGAGACGGGATATTCGTCCATAAATCCGTACCCGCCGTGAATCTGCACCGCCTCGTTGACTACCCGTCGCGAGACTTCGCCGGCGTAGAGTTTTGCCAAGCTCGCCGTCTGGAGGAAGTCGCGCTTGTTGTCTTTCTCCCACGCCGCCTTGAGCACCATAAGCTTGGAATGTTCGATCTCGCAGAGCATGTCGACGAGTTTGAACTGAATCGCTTGGAACTTCGAAATCGTCTGCCCGAACGCGCGACGCTCCTTGGCGTAGGCGAGCGCTTCGTCGTAGGCGCCCATCGCGAGCCCGACGCTCAACGCCGCGACCGAGATGCGGCCGCCGTCGAGAATCGTCAGAAATTGCTTGAGCCCTTCGCCGCGTTTGCCGAGCAGGTTCTCTTCGGGAACGCTCGCGTCGACGAACGAGAGCTCGCGCGTATCCGACGCGCGCCAACCCATTTTGCGGTACTTTTTGCTCCGCGTAAAACCGGGGGTCGCTTGCGGCACGATGATATTCGAAATCTCCGAGCGACCGTCGGCTCGCTTGTCGGTAACGGCGGTAATCGTGGTGCCGCCGGTGAGATCGGTCCCGGAGTTGGTGATGAAGGCCTTGGTGCCGTTGATCCGCCAGTGCCCGTTCTCCAGCTGCGCGGTGGTGCGGCAGTTGCCCGCATCGCTCCCCGCTTCGGGCTCGGTGAGCCCAAAGCCCCAGAGCATCTTGCCCTGAGCGAGCGGCACGAGGTAGCGCTGCTTCTGCTCCTCGGTGCCGAACAGGTAGAACGGCGTTGCGCCCAGCGAAACGTGCGCCGCCATCGTGATCGCCGTCGAAGCGTCGGCGCGCGCGATCTCCATGATCGCCAGGGCATAGCTCACGGTGTCGGCGCCGGCCCCTCCGTACGCCTCGGGAAAGGGAAGCCCCAGGAAGCCGAGCTCCGCCATCTTGGCAACGAGGTCGTAGGGGAAGGCCTCCTCGCGGTCCATCTCCTCGGCACGCGGGCGTACCTCGTCGGTGGCGAACTCGCGGGCCAGGCGCGAAATAGCAATCTGCTCGTCGGTTAAATCGAAGTTCATGCCGGAGGTATAGGCTGCCGACGCCGGAAAACCCCTCTCCCAGCAATGATCTCGATTCGCAACGTCTCCCTCACCTATCCCAACGGGGTACGCGCACTCGACAACGTCACGCTCGAAATCGCGAAGGGGGACTTCCTCTTTTTGGTCGGGAGTTCGGGAACCGGCAAATCGAGTCTCTTGAAGCTGCTCTATCACGACGCCATCCCGACTCACGGCGAAATCGTCGTCGACGGCATCCGCGTCGATAAGCTCCGCGGCGCGCGGGTGGCCTCGCTACGGCGGCACCTCGGCGTCATCTTTCAGGATTTCAAGCTCCTCAACGACAAAACGGTCTGGGAAAACGTTGCTTTCGCGATGCACGTCACCGGAGCGCACACGCGCGAGATCGAGCGGCAAGTTCCGCGCACGCTGGATTTAGTCGGGCTCGCGCACAAGAGCCGCATGTTCCCAAGCGAGCTCTCCGGCGGCGAACAGCAACGCACCGCCATCGCGCGCGCGATCGTCAACAATCCAAAACTCCTACTCTGCGACGAACCGACCGGCAACCTCGATCCGGAAAATACGGCCGAAATTATGGATCTGTTGTTGCGCATCAACACCAAAGGCACCACCGTCGTGGTCGCGACGCACAACCAATCCGTCGTCGATCGGATGCGCAAACGCGTCGTTCGTCTCGAAGACGGACGCATTTTTACCGACGAAGAGCGGGGATTTTATTATCTTGGACTGGGGCAAGGTCAAGTTCTTTCTGGGTGAGGTGGGGCGCAACTTCACGCGCAACGCCGGCATGCAAGCCACCGCGATCGGCACCGTCGCGGTGACCGTTGTTTTATTAGGTCTTTTCCTCTTCGTGCGATTGACGCTCGCCGGAGTCGGCGATCGCCTGCTCAAGCAGATCGAAATCTCGGTTTATTTTCATACCTCCGCAACGACCGCTCAAGAGAATCATTTGCGCGACGTCCTGCGCGCCGACCGTCGCGTTGCGTCGTTCACGTTCGTTCCTAAGGCGGAGGGGCTCAAACAGTTGCGCCGCCAGACCCAGGGCTCCATCGACGTCTCGATCCTCACGCAAAATCCGCTCCCCGATAAGTTTCGCGTGCGCGTGACCGACCCGTCGGAGGTCGCCGCGGTCGCCGATTCGCTTCGCGGCCAACCCGGCGTCGCAAACGTCGTCTACGGAAAAACGATCGTCGGTAGGTTGTTGCAACTCGGCGTCGTGCTGCGCCGGATCAGCATCGTGCTCATCGTCGCGCTCCTCTTCGTCGCCTCGATCATCATCTCGAATACGATTCGCTTGACGGTCTTCGCACGTCGTCGCGAAATCGCCATCATGCAACTCGTCGGCGCGACCGCCACCTACGTGCGCATGCCGTTCGTCTGCGAGGGCGTGTTGCACGGATTGATCGGCTCGCTCGTCGCACTGGCGATTCTCGGCATCGGCAAGGCCGCGCTGTGGTCGAAGCTGGCGCTCGCGTTGCCCTGGCTCGAACTCAATAGCGCGCATGTGGCCCTGGCCCCGATTGCGTTCCAATTGCTCGCCGTCGGCGTGGCCATCGGCGCCCTCTCTTCATGGTTTTCGATCGGCCGTTACCTGCGCACATGAGCCGTACGACGGGAGCACCCGGACACACGATTCTGGTCGTCGACGACGACGAGCAACTCCGTCGCGTTATCTCGACCAATCTCGAACTCGCCGGCTACAACGTCGAAATCTCCACCGATGGCGAAGACGCGCTCGCCCGCGTCGAAGATGCGCTGCCCGACCTGATCTTGCTCGACGTGCGCATGCCGGTGCTCGACGGCTTCGCCACGGCCCGCCGTTTGCGCGCCCACCCCAACCCGACGGTCGCGTCGGTGCCGATCGTCATGCTCACCGCACGGGGGGAGCCCGAAGATAAAATTCTCGGCTTCGAAGCGGGCGCCGACGATTACATCACCAAGCCGTTCGGACCGGCGGAATTACTCGCCCGCGTCCGCGCGCGCATCGTGCGCCACGAGGCCGATTCGTCGCTCTCGCCGCTGACGCGCTTGCCGGGAAACATCTCGATCGAGGCGGAGCTTCGGCGCCGCATCGCCGGGGAACAACCGTTTGCCGTGCTCTATCTCGATCTCGACAATTTCAAGGCGTTCAACGATGCGTACGGGTTCGGACGTGGGGACGACGCGATCGTCATGCTCGCCTCCATCTCGCTCGACGCCGTGCGGCGGCGCGGGAGCCCGGGCGATCTCCTCGGGCATATCGGCGGCGACGACTTCGTCATCCTCACCACCGCGGAGCGATGCGACGAGATTGCAGAAGTCATTCTCGAAGAGTTCGACGAGCGCGTCGGCTCGCTCTATTCCGAGAAAGATCGTCGCTCCGGTTTCGTCGAGACGCACGACCGCCGCGGATCCTCGGTTCGCGTTCCGCTGATGTCGGTCTCCATCGCCGCGCTCTCCAACGAACGCCGCAAACTCACCGACTACGGCCAGATCGGGCTCATCGCCGCGGAATTAAAATCGTATGCGAAGTCGATCGAAGGCTCGGCCTACGTAAAGGATAAACGACGCACGTGAAGCGCCTCCCCTCGTGCGCGCTCGCCGCAGCGATGCTGCTCTCGTTCCTCGGAGCGGGGCATTCGCAGATTCAAACGCGCATTCAGCAAGAACGCATGAAAGCCGGCGGGCTTGCAAAGAAGCTCCAGGCGAAGCGCGCGCACCTCAATGCGGTCGCGGCGCGCGTGCAGAGCCTGAAATCGCAGCTCGCGCAAACCAACGCCGAGATGTCGCGGGTACGTTCGCAACTCGGCACGCTCTCCGAGCAGGCGCGCTCCCTGCAAGCGCGCATTTCGTGGAACTCCATCCAGCTCGCGGCGGCGCGAAAATCGCTCGCCTTTCAAGACGGGCTCCTTCGCAAGCGCTTGGTCGGAATCTACGAATACGGCGAGCCCGACTATTTGAGCGTGCTGCTCTCGGCGAGTTCGTTCAGCGATTTCGTCGAACGCTGGCAAGATTTGCAGTTACTCATCAAGGCGAATGAAAAAGCCGTCATCGCGCGGCGCAACGCCGAGCGCAAGGTCGCTACGGTGCAACGCGATCTCCAGCGCATGCAGATCGCTCTCCAGGAGCAACAGCAGGCGCAACAACGCGCGCAGAACCGGCTCGCCGCCCTCGCCGCCGAGCGCAGCAACCTCGTCGCCGTCGCCGACCAGCAACGCCGCAGCGCGGCGGTCGAGGTGGCGACCTACGAAGAACTCACCGCAGCGGAAGAGGCGCGCCTCGAAGCGCTGATTCGTCGCCGGCAGGCCGAGATTGCTGCCGAAGAGGCCGCACGGCGGCGTGCGGCGGGCATCGCCGGGAATGCCGTCGCTCCGCACGGGCCGATCCACTTCACCTGGCCGGTGACCGGCATCATCACCTCGCCGTTCGGCTGGCGCAAGAATCCGTTCGGAAGCGCGCCGGAGTTTCATACCGGGCTCGATATCGCCGCCCCGATGGGCACCACGATCACCGCTGCGGCCTCGGGAACGGTCATGATGGCGCAATGGTACGGTGGGTATGGTAAATTTATTCTCATCGACAATGGTGACGGCTACTCCACTGCATACGGCCATCTCTCGGCGTTTTACGTGACCGCGGGGCAGCATGTGAAGCAGGGGCAAGCAATCGGTGCGGTCGGTACGACCGGATATTCGACCGGACCGCATCTTCACTTCGAGATCCGCATCAACGGAAAACCCGTCGATCCCGCCCCGCGCCTTCCGTAAGGCTTTCTTCCCTCTCGCCTGTAGAAACCGAGTCTCCGCTTGAACGACGCGCCAACCCCTCGCTCCCACCGCCTGCTGATCGCACTCATCGCCGTTATCGCTCTCGTTGCGGTGGCGTGGGTCGGCCTCGCACGCCTCCGCTCCGCGCGCGAAGCGGCGCGGCTCGCCGCGCTCCCCGGGGCGCAGACGCTCGCGACCGGCTTCGGCGATGTCGAGAGAAATTATTACGAACCGATTTCGGCCGCAACGTTGCTGCTCGGCGGCGAGAAGGGGGCTGCCGCTTACCTGCACGCGCACGGCATCGCCAAGCCCGCGCCGATCGCAGTGACGCCGACCGGCGACCCGGTACTCGACGGCGAGCATCTCGCCGACGCGCTCGACGCCGCGTTCCGTCTCGACGCGCCGCACTTGAAGAAGGCGACGCAGCGCGAATTGGTCGACGCGGCGTTGGGCGGCATTCTCGCCGCTCCGCACGATCCGTACACCGTCTATCTTCCGCCGCGACAGTGGAAGCAACTCGACGAGAGCCTCTCCGGCGGCGATTTCGGCGGCATCGGCGTCTACATTTTTCAGCTCCGCGACGGGCGCATTTTATTGCAGCCGCTTCCCGGGCTCGCCGCATCGAAGGCGGGGCTTACCTATCCGGCGATTCTTTCCTCGGTCGATGGAAAATCGGTCGCGCACGTCGCAACCGATATCGTGCAACGCTGGATTCGCGGCCCGAAAGGCAGCACGGTGCGCCTGCAAATCGCACCGTTTAACAAACCGACGCAAGAACGCGAGCTCTCGATCGTTCGCAATATCGTCATCGTTCCGACGGTCTATTCGCAGACGATCGATGGGTTCGGCTACATTCACCTCAGCGAATTCGGTGCGAATTCGGCACACGAAATGCGCAAAGCGTTGCTCGCCCTCAAGGCCAAGCACGTGAAGGGCTACATTCTCGATCTGCGCGATAACGGCGGCGGGCTCGTCGAGCAGGCGGTGAAAATCGTCAGCAACTTCGTTCCCAGCGGCCCGATCGTCTATACGATCGACCGGAACGGCACCAAGGTGGAGAGCGAAGCGACCGGCGACGCGATCGCCGGCCTCACCCCGCTCGTCGTGCTGGTGAATAAGTTCACCGCGAGCGCCGCCGAGATCACTACCGGCGCCCTCCAGGATTACCACCTCGCCACCGCGATCGGTACGCGCACCTACGGCAAGGGCGTCGTCCAGCAACTCTACATACTTCCGCAGGGAGGAGCCTTAAAAATCACCGTGGCCCGTTACGTTACCCCCCTGAATCGGGATATCAACCACAAGGGGCTCCAGCCCGATATCGTGGTCGATCAACCGCTCGACATCCCCTTCGGCACCCCGCAGGACAAGCAATTGGCGGCGGGGCTGGCACGTTTGAAGGCGCTGACGCGTTCTAACAAGCGATGAAACGACGGATTCTCACCGCGGTCGCCGCCCTCACGATCGCCGCGCTCACCTCCCCATTGCTTCGCGTCGCCGGTGCGGCGACCGACGCGCTCCCCTCCGGCGACCGTGCCGACCTGTCGACGGCCTACACGCGCCTGACGACGACGTTCTACAAAAAGCTTCCGCTGCAGCGCGTGCTCAACGGCGTGCGATACGGCCTCGTGCTCGAGCTCGCGCACGAACGCGTCGCGAAGCGCGCGCTACCGCCGTTGCTCGCGACGGGAAGTACGAGCGGCAACCTTCGCGCGATCGAATACGAGATCGACCGAGCGCGCGCGCTCGGCGGCAAGAATCGCCCGTTGCAGCCCTACGTGTACGCCGCACTCTGGGGAATGATGTACTCGGCGCACGATCGCTGGACCGTCTTTCTCGATCCCAAAGATTACAAAGCGCTCAATAACGGGCTCGACGGAACGAATTTCGGCGGCACGGGGATCGTCATTCAACCCGATAATAAAACGAAATTTATCTCGGTCTACCAAGTCGTTCCCGGGGGCCCGGCCGATAAAGCCGGCATCCAACAAGACGATCTCATCACCGCCGTCAACGGAAAATCGACCTACGGCATCACCACGGCCGATGCAAGCAAAGAGTTGCGCGGAAAGATCGGCACGCAAGTAACGCTCACCGTCGAACGCGACGGCGCGCTCCTACCCAAACCGATCGTGCTGACGCGCGCGAAGATTCACCAAATTACGGTGTTCGATAAAATGCTGCCCGGAAAAATCGGCTACGTCGCGCTCACGGTCTTCGGCGAGACGACGGGCGCAGAACTAACGACCGCGCTCTCGCGGCTCCACAAGGAGGGGGCGCGCGCGTTCGTGCTCGATTTACGCAACAACGGCGGCGGGTATCTCCAAGCGGCGGTTTCGGTGAGTTCGAAATTCATCGCCGAAGGCCCGATCGTTTCTATCGAGACGAGCGGCAAGCATATCGACACGCTCGAAGCCGACGGAACCGCGATCTCGCCGGTGCCGCTGGTGGTGTTGGTGAACGGTTATACCGCGTCGGCCTCGGAGATTACGACCGCCGCGCTCAAGGAGAGCGGAACGGCGGTGGTGATCGGCACGAAGACCTTCGGCAAGGGCGTCGTGCAAACGCTCTTCCCGCTGCGCGACGGCGGCGCGGTGAAGATTACGACCGCGCGGTATCTGACGCCCGAGTATCACTACATC
>JAJXXM010000387.1 GCA_021781095.1 bacterium | reverse complement strand
CGAAGAACGGGGGGTTCAATAACAGAATAAACAAAACACCCTTATGTAAGGAGTCCCCGTGCCCGAAAGCATCTCACTCGAGATCGGCGGGCGCACGATGGTCATCGAAACCGGCGAACTTGCCAAGCAGGCAAACGGTTCGGCCCTGGTTCGTTATGGCGACCAAAACGTCGTGCTCTGCGCCGTCACCGCCTCCGCCAAACCCCGCGAAGGCATCGACTTTTTCCCCCTGACCTGCGACTTCGAAGAGAAGATGTACGCGGCAGGCAAAATCCCCGGCGGATACATCAAGCGCGAAGGGCGCCCGCCCGAGCACGCCGTGCTCAGCTCGCGCCAGATCGATCGCCCGATCCGCCCGCTCTTTCCCGATGGCTTCCGCAACGACGTACAGATCGTCGCGACGGTGCTCTCGGTCGATCCCGAACTCGACGCCGACGTCATCGGCGTCTGTGCCGCCGGCGCGGCGCTCGCGTTCTCCGATATCCCGTTCGATAAAACCGTTGCCGCCGTGCGCGTCGGCCGCGATGAGAACGGCGAATATCTCTGCAATCCGACGTTACCGCAGTACGTTACCGGCGGCATGGATATTGTCATCGCCGGCACCGCCGACGCCGTCATGATGGTCGAAGGCGGCGGCGATGAAATCTCGGAAGACGATTTCCTCGGCGCGGTTGAATTCGCGCACAAAGAGATCAAGAAAATCGTCAAGGCGATCGATTCGCTCGCCAAAAAAGTCGGCAAGAAGAAACGCGCCTTCCCGGTGCAGACGCCGAATGCCGACCTCGAAAAGTGGATGCGCAAAGCGTTCGCCAAAGATGTCGCCAAAGCGATGCGCGTCATCGAAAAGGGCGAGCGCGAAGCCGCATTCGCGACGCTGAGCGTCGAGAGCGCGATCGAACGTTGCACGAAGAAAGACGAAGCGGTTAAAGCGCTGCTCGAAACGTCCGCCGGTGCAAAAGAGTTCGGCAAGATCATCAAAATGATGGAAGAAGACGAACTGCGCACGATGGTGGTCGACGAAAAAATTCGTCCCGACGGCCGCAAGCCCGACGAAATTCGTCCGATCTGGTCGAAGGTCCATTACGTGCCCCGCGTTCATGGTTCGGGCGTCTTCACGCGCGGCCAAACGCAGGTCTTCACGGCGGCGACGCTCGGATCGACGAGCGACGCGCAGCGGCTCGACGGCATCGTCGCGCTCGAAGACAAGCGCTACATGCACTTCTACAACTTCCCCCCGTTCTCGGTCGGCGAAACCCGCCCGATGCGCGGCCCCGGCCGTCGCGAGATCGGCCACGGAGCGCTCGCGGAGCGCGCGTTGCTTCCGGTTCTTCCGCCGAAGGAAGAGTTTCCGTACACGATGCGTTTGATGAGCGAAGTGCTCGAATCGAACGGCTCCTCGTCGATGGCTTCGGTCTGCGGATCGACGCTCGCGCTGATGGATGCCGGCGTGCCGATCAAAGCGCACGTCGCGGGCGTCGCGATGGGGCTCATCCTCAAAGGTAAGGATTACGCGGTTCTCACCGATATCCAGGGCCTCGAAGATGCGCTCGGCGAGATGGACTTCAAAGTTGCGGGCACCAAAAAAGGCATCACCGCAATCCAGATGGACATCAAGGTGCAGGGCATCACCATCGCCATCATGCGCGAAGCGATGAAGGCCGCGAAGAAATCGCGCCACTTCATCATCGACAAACTCATCGAGACCATCCCGGCACCGCGCACCGAACTCTCTTCGTACGCACCGCGCATGATTACGGTGAAGATCGATCCGGCGCGCATTAAAGACGTCATCGGACCCGGAGGCAAGGTGATCAACAAGATCATCGCCGATACCGGCGTCGAGAAGATCGACATTCAGGACGACGGCAACGTCTTCATCACCTCGCTCGACGGCGAATCCGGTGAGAAGGCGCGCGAGATCGTCGAATCGATCGTCAAGGTGGCGAAGGTCGGCGAAGTCTACACCGGTACGGTGACGCGCATCATTCCCATCGGCGCGTTCGTGCAGATTCTCCCCGGAAAAGAGGGGCTGGTGCACATCAGCAAACTCGATACCAAACGCGTCGAAGCGGTCGAGGACGTCGTGAACGTCGGCGACCAAATCGAGGTGAAGATCGTCGAGATCGACGCGCAAGGGCGCATCAATCTCTCGCGTAAAGCGCTGCTTCCCGGCGGCGAAGATAGCGGCGATGATCGCGGCCATCGCGGTGGCGGTGGCGGCCCGCGCGGAGGCGGCGGCTTCCGCGAGCGTTCGCATAGCGGCCCCCCGCGTTCGCACGACGCACCGCGCACCAACGAAGCACCGCCTCGCGCGAGCGAGGCACCGAGTGCCGACGAAGGCGGGTTGCCGCAGCGCCCGCGCCGTCGACGCCCGGGCCGCGAGTAACGCCGAGTAACACAACGCTTCGGCGTCGCCCAAAACGAGCGACGTAGAGGAAAATGGGAGGACTCCTGTCAAGGAGCCCTCCCATGCGTGTAAATTGGCCCGCGATCTTGGTCGCAACGGTGATCTTCTTCCTCTTCGGAGGCCTCTGGTACAACGTGCTCAGCCCGGCCTGGCGCAACGCCATGGGCGTCGCGGCGGGGCAGAGTTCGACGAGCGTCTATGCCTATATCGTCGCGGTAGTGATGTCGTTCTTCCTCGCCTATGCCGTCGCGCGCGTGCTCTCGTGGCGCGGGGATTATAGCGCCGGACGCGGCGCCTTTATCGGGCTCTCGCTCGGGCTCTTGATCTTCGGCTCGATGACCTGGATGACGTACGCGTTCGAAATGCGCGGTGCGGAACTCGGGTGGATCAACGTCGGCTTCGTCGCCATCGGGATGGCTCTGCAAGGCGCGATTCTCGGCGCTTGGAAACCGAAGTCGTAAGCGAAGCGACGCGCGGCGCGATCGTCGTTACCGGTGCATCGAGCGGCATCGGGCACGCGCTTGCGCTCCGCCTCGCAGCCGAAGGCTATCTCGTGTTTGCGGGCGTTCGCAAAGAGAGCGACCGCGAACGGCTCGTCGACGAGCACCCGAATCTCCGGCCCATTTCGCTCGACGTCACCATCGCCGCCGATCGCGCGCGCGCCGCACAGAGCGTGGCGCAATGCGCACAGCCGCTGCGAGCGGTGATCAATAACGCCGGCATCGCCGTCGGTGGGCCGCTGGAATATTTGCCGGTCGCGCGGCTGGTCGAACAATTCGAAATCAACACCTTCGCCCCGATCGCACTGACGCAGTCGCTGCTCCCACAGCTGCGTGCGAGCCGTGGCCGCGCATTCTTTATCGGCTCGATCGCCGGGCGCATGGGCGTTCCCTTGGTCGGCCCCTACGGAGCCTCGAAAGCTGCG
>JAJXXM010000006.1 GCA_021781095.1 bacterium | reverse complement strand
AAGCGCAACGCGCTCCGGCGTGAGCTCCGAGCTCGCAGCGAAGATCGACGGCTTCGCGTTCGAGCCCCATTTTCTCGCTGAAAGCGAGGCGCGCGATCTCTTCGCGCGCCTCGTTCACGGTTTGGCGTGGATGCAGCCGACGATCGTGCTCTTCGGCGTGCGTCGCCCGATCCCACGGCTCGAAGCTTGGTATGGCGATCCCGGCGCGCGCTATCGCTATTCGGGCATCGCACACGAACCGATGCCCTGGACCCCGGAGCTTGCGGAGCTTCGCGATCGCCTCCGTCGCTTTACCGGCGAGCCCCTCAACAGCGTGCTGGCAAATCTCTATCGCGACGGGCGCGATTCCAACGGCTGGCATAGCGACGACGAAGCCGAACTCGGCCCGACGCCGACGATTGCGTCGCTCTCCCTGGGGGCGACGCGCCGTTTTAGCATCAAGGCGCGGGAGAGCGGCGAGCGGCATACCTTCGAACTCACGAACGGCAGCTTGCTCGTCATGAGCGGCGCGAGCCAGCAGTTATGGCGGCACACGGTTCCGAAAGAGCCGCACGTGCAACACGCGCGCATCAACCTCACGTTTCGAACCATCCTTCCCGCATGAGCGCGATCGTCACGCGCCTCGGCCGCGACTCGTCGTATCGCATCGCCTGGCCGCTGATCGTCGGCGCCATTGGGGCGAGCCTGCTCGGCGTCGTGCTCATTCGTTCCGCCGATCTGCACAATCCGCAGGCGGGGCCGGAGTATCTCAAGCAGCTGCTCTATATTGCGGTGGGCGTTCCGGTGATGCTGCTCTGCGCGCGGATCGACTACCGCATCTGGCAGCGCTTCGCCCCGGCGATCTACGCGCTTAATTTGATTTTGCTGTTGGCAATCGTCGTCATCGGCCACCGCGCGCTCGGCGCGCAGCGATGGATCTCGCTCGGCCCGCTCGGCACCTTCCAACCCTCGGAGTTTGCGAAGCTCTTTTTAGCGATCTCCGGTGCGGCGGTGCTCGCGCGCGGCGATTACGCGCGTCTGCGCGATATGTGGAAGCCGCTGCTCACCTTCGCGGTGCCCGCGATCTTGGTGCTCAAGCAACCCGATTTCGGAACCTCGCTCGTGCTCTTGGCGATTCTCACGACGCAGTTGTTTTTCGGGCTACCGCGCCTCGGCGGCTTCGCATTGTATTGCGGGGGGCTCCTGGTCGCCGGTGCGGTGACGGCGGGAACGAACCTGGTGCTCAAGCCCTTCCAGAAGGCGCGCTTGCTCGTCTTTCTCAATCCGAAAGCCGATCCGCAGGGCGCCGGGTACAATTTGAATCAGGCGAAAATCGCGGTCGGTAACGGCGAATTCTTCGGGCGCGGGCTCTTTCACGGCACGCAGACGCAGCTCTCGTTCGTTCCCGAGCACTCGCGCGATTTTATTTTTACGGTGCTCGCCGAAGAACTGGGATTGCTCGGCGTGCTCGGCCTCTTCGCGCTCTACGGCGCGATCGTGGACGGTGGATTACGCGCAATGGACGGCGCGCAGGATCGCTTCGGCCTGCTACTCGCCTCCGGCATTACCGCGATGCTGCTCTTTCACATGATGGTGAATATCGGCATGACGGTCGGCATCATGCCGATCACCGGAATCCCGTTGCCCTTCCTCTCCTACGGCGGCTCGGCGATGCTGACGAATTTCGCCGCCGTCGGCGTGCTGATGAATATCTACGCCCAGAAGGACCGCGGCGTTCTCGGAAACGCGTGATCGAGCGCGCTTCGGTGCGTTGCATCGAACTCCACGATGCGACCCCGCTCGCCACGATTCGCGAGGCGCCGCCCGGAGTGCGCTTCGCCGCATCGGGCGAAATCGGCTTCGACGTTCGCAACGCCCTCGCCGAGCGCGTGCCGCGCGGTGGCTTCGCGCTCCAGCTCGCCTACGGCGGCTGCGCGCTGCTCGATGAGCCGCGCATCGCCGCGCACGTCGAATCGCTCGCGCTGAGCGGCGCCGATCTCGACCGGCTCGTTCTGCCCCCGCATCTCCGCGCGTTACGCCTGAGCGGCGGCGGCGGATCGCTGCGCGCGCTGCTTGCATTGCCGCTCGCGATCCTCGCGATCGATCGCGGAGCCTTCGATACCGCGCCGCTCGTCGAGCATCCAACACTCGCCGCGCTCTCGCTGGCGAATCTTCCCGCCGAAGCCGCGAGCGTCGGCCCGCACCTCCGTGCGCTACGCACGATCGGCGTCCCGCTGCGCACGCTCGATTCGCTGCGTTCGGGGCGCGCGCTCGAACGCTTCGAATGCGCTCGGTGCGATGCGTTGGAATCGATCGAGGCTTTGGCGGTGTTGCCGGCCCTGCGCGAACTCGGGCTCGAAGGATGTTGGCGACTCGATCTTCACGCCACGATCGCGTTTCTCGGGCGGCTCCCGCTGCGCGCGTTGCGCATCGATATCGGCGGGCGCCGAAAGAACGTCGAAGTCGATAAACGTCTCAAGCTCGAGCGGCTCTCGCCCTTTCCAACGCCGGAGACGGTGCAGGAGTCCTCTTCCGATTCCTCCTCGAAAGAAAGGTGAGAGGCGCACGCAACGTGAAGAGCACGCCGTAGCCGACGAAGCGAGTCGCAGTTTTGCGATCCGACGCCGAGCGAAAAGTATTTTACGCGCGTCGCGCGCATGGCCCGTCACAGGCGAGCTCGCCGAAGTCGCGATCCCGGGTAGCACCCGCAGGGTCGCGCGTTTGAGCGGTAGCCGGGCGGCCGGGGCGCCCGCCAGAAGGACAATATATACGTGCGCAACGAGATTCTGATCTCGAGCGACCCGTGGGAAAACCGGGTTGCTATTTTGGAGGACGGCGAGCTCGCCGAACTCTACATCGAGCGTGAAGAGAAAGTCATCGGCTCGATTTACAAAGGCAAGGTTCACAACGTGCTCCCGGGTATGGGCGCGGCGTTCGTCGATATCGGCCTCGGCCGCAACGCCTTTCTTTACGTCGACGATATCAACAAACAGCCGCTGAACATCGGCGACGTCGAAATAACGCAAGGGCACAGCGGTTTCACCATCGGTGAAAAAGTAAAACGCAACGACGAAATTCTCGTGCAGATCGTCAAGGAACCGCGCGGCCTCAAAGGCGCGCGCATCAGCACGAACATCTCGTTGCCCGGCCGCTACCTCATTTTAATGCCGACCGGAAAATATTCCGGCGTCTCGCGCAAAATCGAATCGGCGACCGAACGCGAACGTTTGAAGAAAGTCATGCAGCGCATTCGCCCCGAAGGCATGGCGACCGTCGTGCGCACCGCTGCGGCGGGCGTCAGCGATGCCGAATTGATGGCCGATCTCGGCGTGCTCATTCGCATGTGGCACGGCA
>JAJXXM010000171.1 GCA_021781095.1 bacterium | reverse complement strand
ATCGGCTCACGCTCTTCCCCGCCGGGCACGTCCTGGGCAGCGCCCAGATCCTCGTTGAAGGCGAGAGCGGGCGCCACGTCTATACCGGCGATTTCAAGCTCGCGGCGTCGCGCACCGCCGAACCGACCGAATGCAAAGCCGCCGACGTGCTGGTAATGGAATGTACCTTCGGATCGCCGCACTACATTTTTCCGCCGCGCGAAGAGATTGAGGCGGAGATCGTCGGCTTCGCCCGTGCCGCGCTCGAGGATGGCGCGACCCCGGTCTTCTACGCCTACTCGTTAGGGAAAGCGCAGGAAGCGATGGCGATACTCGGATCGGCTGGCATACCGATGCGCGTCCATTCGGCGGTTGCGAAGATCGCGGAAGTCTATCGCGCCTGCGGCGTTGGCTTACCGGCGGCCGAGCAAGGCGAAGGTGACGGTGAGTACGCCGAGATTCGTCCGCCCGGGCGAACGAACCCAGCGCCCTCGAACCGCAAGCGGCGCACCGCCATGCTCACGGGATGGGCGATCGATCGAAGCGCGCGCTATCGGTACGGGGTCGACCGCAGCTTCGCCCTCTCCGATCATGCGGATTATCCGGCGCTCCTACGCACGATCGAACTCGTGCGGCCGCGTAAGGTGCTGCTCGTGCACGGCCGTAGCGATTTCACGCATCGCCTGCGGCGGCTCGGCATCGATGCGGAATATCTCGAAGAGCACGCGCAGCTCTCGTTGTTTTAGGAAAACCTGACGCTGCGGGTCACGCCATGGCAATCGCCCGCCGCGAACATCGGCCATTCCACACGGTGTTGGTCGGCTATTACAAATCCGGCGTCGGAGATTTCCTATCTGGAGAAATAGGACTCATCAAGCCGACCGCATTTCCATCTGGGTCCTCAAGAATTGCATAACGAGCGCCCCACAAGGCATCGTATGGTTCCTGTAATCCGCGATAGCCTGCTTCGGTCATCGTGCGGTATACATCATCAACATCTGCGCGCGTCGACACTCCAAACCCGATGACGACGCGGCCTACGGCCTCGGTTTGAGAGTGCCAAGCGGCATTCCAATGTCGCGCGAATGCTTCGGAATCGAGATCGAAATGAATTTCCCGCCCTTCTACCTGAGATATACCGCTCGCATGATGTCCACCCGTGCGCGTGCGCCACACCCTGCCGTCGGAAAGATCGATTCCCAGGTGTTTGTAAAATGCAATCGAGGCATCGATGTTGCGACAAACAATGTTGATCTGGTTGAAAATCGGTGCGCCCATGTATTGATCCTTTCCGCGAGAGATCGGCTTCCGCTAGCTGCTTTTCTCGCCGATATCCCAGAGCAGTCCGAGATCTTTTTTCGCAAACGATCGGAACGCGATCAACGTCTCGGTCGATTCGATGCCTTCGAGCGCGCCCATGCGCTCGGTAACGAGATCGTTGAGTTGTTCGTGCTCGCGCACACGCGCGATGGCGACGAGATCGAACGGCCCGGCGACCGAATAGACTTCGGCGATTCCGTCGATCGCCAACAAATCGTCGGCGATCGATTTCAAGCGCGGGCGCTCGACGTTCATAAGGATAAATGCGGTAACCATAGCCGAACGCTTCGACGCGCGCCCGCGAAGCCCCGGCGAGAGTTCCGCGGCGCGCCGCTAGCGGCGCGTGAAACGGTGAGAGCGCTCCTCGCGGATTCGCTCCGCCGCGGCGGCGGGATCGAATCCGGTGGAACGCTCTTTTTTACCGTAGAGCGCAGCGCGCAGCCGCGCGCTCGCGATGATCGAGAGTAACAGCATCGCGGTGAGCGCGAGCAAGAGACGCCCCGGGATGTTCAACGCCGAGAGGCTCGCGAGGATGACCGCGAGCAAGGCGAGGCGCGTCTCCCAGCGTTTCACCCGTTTTTGAAGCGGGCCACGCGTTTTTCGTTGTAGGCGGCGATGCCTTCTTTCGCATCTCCGCTCTTAAAGAGCAGCGACTGCAGTTCGCGCTCCAGCGTCAAGCCGGCCTCCAGCGGCATCTCCGCGCCGCTCTGAACCGCGCGTTTGATATGCCCCACGGCCATCGGCGCCTTGTTCGGCGTGCAGAACTGACGGGCGTAGGCGAGCATCTGCTCGCGGAAGCTCGCCGCATCGCCTTCGAGGACATCGTTGACGATGCCCCAGTCGGCGGCTTGTTCGAAGCTAAACGTCTTGCCGGTCACCATCAACTCGATCGCGCGCGATTTCCCGACGAGGCGCGCGAGACGCTGCGTACCGCCCGTTCCCGGGAGCACGCCGAGCGCGACTTCGGGCAGCCCGATCTTTCCCGCATCCTTGCGGGCGATGCGAATGTCGGCGGCCATCGCGATTTCCATGCCACCACCGACGCAGTGGCCGTTGAGCGCGGCGATGACGAGTTTCGGCGTCTGCTCCAAACGCGAGAGCGTCTCGTTGGCGTGCAAGCAGAACATGTATTTGAACTCCGGCGTCACCGAATTGAGCATGGCGATATTCGCACCGGCGGAGAAAAATTTCTCGCCCTTACCGATGAGCAGAATCACTTCGACGTTCGAATCGAAGCGCGCGTCGACGATCGCCTCGTCGAGCTGTCGCATCATTTCGTGGGTGTAGGTGTTGGCCGGGGGATCGTCCATCTCGACGACGGCGACGTGCCCGTCCACGTGATAGTTGATGACGCGCTTGCCTTCGAAGGCGCGTTGTTCGCGCCCGAAGGGCGTGCTCTGCGTCGTGCTTCCGTTACCGCTCATGTTGGTTCTCTTTTCTTTCTTCGGTGATTATCGCAGGAAATTACGCGCGGAGGTCGCCCTTGGCGGCGATCCACGACGGGTCTTTGAAATACTCTTTCAGGAGTACGTCGTCTGCAGGTGAGGGAAGCACGCTCGCTTCGTATGCCGTCCATTCTTCATCGGAGAGCGGGCGGCCGTCAACTGCGAAGTGCCGATCGGAATACTGGCCGATCTTGCGGTTAAACTTCATGTCGGGGACGTAGAGCTTCTTCTCGCTCGCGTTCACGTCGTTGACGCGCTGCACCGTCTGCACGACCTCGTCGTAAAACTGCTCGCGCGCGCGTTCGTTGAGCGCCTCTTTATCAACCTCTTCCGAGAGTTTATCCTCGTCGACGCGGCCTTTGATTCCCCAGGTGTAGGCCCATTGCGCCGAACCGGAGTGATCGGTGCCGAAAAGATCGAGCGAGCCCGAGATCCATTTGTTGTAATATTTCTGCTGGATCTCTACGGGGATAACGCCGGCCTTGGCGATGCGGCGTAGCCCCGAGATCCCCGTTCCCATGTGGAAGCTCTCTTCGCGCAACATCGGTCCCATCGAAGCGGCGAGCGGCGCGAACGCCGAATGCGAGAGCATCGTCAACT
>JAJXXM010000182.1 GCA_021781095.1 bacterium | reverse complement strand
TAAACCCAATCGCTGTCTGGATTGCCGCCAAGCGCGTAAAGCGCAGCGCGGTGGCTCCGGTGGCGGTGGTGGTATGGGCGGCGGCGGAGGCCGCCAGCGCGAAATGTTCACCGCGACTTGTAACGGTTGCGGCGGCGTCGCCGAAGTCCCGTTCAATCCGCGCGGCGACAAGCCGGTTTATTGCCGCGACTGCTTCCAGTCGCAGCGGAGTGCTCCCAGCTACCGCTAGTCGGTCGTTGGTACTTCGTGGGACGGGCTCGCCATCGGCGGGCTCGTCTTTGTTTTAGGGAGCAGCATTTCGACGGCAGCGATGACCGCAAGGTTGACGATCAGTCCGCCGAAGCCGGGATTGAAACCGAGGTGGGCAAGGGCGTAGGTGAGCAGCGCCGCGGTCGCTACGCCGGCGAGCAACCCAAGAGTAACGGCGATACCACGTATCCGCACGCCGAATGCCGCTCCGACGACACCGGGTAAAAACTGCGTGATCCCGCTGTAATAGACCAACAGAAGCGATCCGAGTGTCTCGGGTGCGAACCACCACGCGAGCAGCGCCGCCGTGGAGATCGCGATCACCGCTAAGCGCATCGCGAAGGTTTCGTTCCGTTCGTTGATGCGGCCGGGGAATGCAGGGCGCACGATATTTCGCACGGCGATCGCCGCGCACGCTAAAATAATCGCAGAAGATGGTACCAATGCCGCGAGCGCTCCGGCGCCGGCGACGAAGCCCATCACCCACGGTGGATAGTAGCGAGCGATTACGAGGAGAAACGAACGGTCGGCGGCGTGTCCATGAAGCCCCGGAACCAGCAGCAGTGCGGCGTAGCCGGCGAAGAAGATGACGACTAAAACGATCGAGTAGAGCGGTAATAGCATCGCATTCCGGCGCAGCGTGTTATCGCTGCGCGCAGAGAACGTTGCGGCAATCGAATGCGGACCCATATAGAATCCGATTCCGGTAAAGAGCACGGTGGTGACGAACCACACTTGTCCGAGCGGCGCATCGCCGTGCTGTAGCGTCAGGAGCGCGGGGTTTGTCCGCTGCAATTGGGTGAACATTCCACCGAGCGATCCAAAAAAATGAATGGGAATCGCAATACCCGCGAATAGCACGACTGCGAGAACCAGGCCATCCTTGATGAGGCTCGCCCATGCCGTTCCGCGCAGACCCGCCGTGAACGTAAAAAGGGCGATCGCCGTAAAGGCGACCGCAGCCCCGATTGCGCCATTGAGCCAGCCGTAGCCCGCGCTCGAAAGGACGATCTGCAGGCCGCTGAGTTGGAGCGTTACATACGGAAGCGCAAGGACAACGTAGAAAACCGCGGCGAGCGTCCCGAGCTGCGCGCTCTGATAATAATTTGCGAGAAGATCGGGGGCGGTGACCAGGCCACGCTCTGCACCGAGGCGTCGGATGCGCGGCAGCAGCGCATACCCAACGAGATAGCCGATCGTGCCGTATGCCGGAATATAATACGCCGCTGCGCCGTGGAGATAGATCCAGCCTGCCGCCCCGAGAAAAGTGAACGCGGTGTAGATCTCGCCTGCGAGCAAGACCCAAAGAAATATCGTTCCGAAGCTTCTGCCGCCGATCGCGTATTCGGCAGGGTCGACGCGCCCGCGCTTGAGATTGAATAACGCAAATGCGATCGTTCCGGCGATGATGACGACGACGATCGCGAGCGCAATATGCCCGGCGTCGACCGAGAGCGGAATCATGGATTCAACCTCCGCAATCGTTCGATCGCCAGTACGCAAAGCGGCGTCAGGAGAAGCCATGCGATGATCCAGGCTAAATTGAGCGGGAGCCCTACGATCCGCGGCTCGACGTGGTTGAGTAACGGAGGGCCGACCGCGAGGGCAAACACCGGTACCAGGGCGATGGCGATGCGAAGTGCGCGGAGCCGCCAAGAGTTCATCGCCTCTGGCTTGTATAGAGTCGACATGGAAACCTACGACGCCCTCGTGATTGGGAGCGGGCATAACGGTTTGGCTGCCGCGGCGCTCCTCGGTGATGCCGGCCTGCGGGTCCTCATTCTCGAACGCTCGGAGCGGGTCGGCGGTGCGACGGTCAGCGAGCGCCACCGGTGGCCGGGTTATACGATCTCGGCGGCAAGCTATGTCTGCAGCCTGCTCGATCCATGGTTGATCGATCGGCTCGATCTTCGTTCGCACGGGTACGATGCGTACCGTAAGGATCCGGCCTCTTTTACGCCGCTGCTCGATGGGCGCTCGCTCTTGCTCGGCGCCGACGATACCGCGAACGGCAAGGAGATCGCGCGCTTCGATCCCGCCGACCTCGCGGGATTCGCGGCGTTCGAACGCGAGGCCGCGACACTTGGATCGGCGCTCTTCGAGCATTTCGGCGATATGGAACCGCGCTTCGATGCGATCGAACCGGGCATGCGCGCAGCGTTGGAGGGGAGCGCCGCCGCGCTCGTCGAGCGTCACGTTCGCACCCCGGTGCTGCAAGCGACGCTGGCAACCGATGGCTTAATCGGCACCTATTGCGGGCCGTTCGACGCCGGAACGGGGTACGTACTCGCGCACCACTACGCCGGGCGCGCCTTTGGCGTTCAGGGCGCATGGGGGTTCGTGCGCGGCGGCATGGGTTCGATATCGCAGGCGCTCTTATCGGCGGCGCAGGCGCGCGGCGTGCGGGCGTTCACCGATGCGAACGTCACCCGATTGCTCGTCGAGGGGGATCGCGTCGTCGGCGCAGTTACCGAAGACGGGCGCGAATTTCGCGCTCGCGCGATTCTCTCGAACGCGCATCCCGTAACGACCTACCGCACGCTCCTCGGCGAGGCGCATCTCGACGATGCAACGACGCGTGCACTTGCGCGGTGGCAGAGCATCGGCCCGGCGCTCAAGCTCAATCTCGCGCTCGGCGAGCTTCCGAATTTTCTCGCGCGTCCGGGCACGACGTTGCAGCCGCATCATCGCGCGACGATCCACGTTGCTCCCGATCTCGCGTTTTTGCAGCGCGCGCACGACGATGCACGGAGCCTCGGCGAGAGCCGCGAACCGATGTTGGAGTGCTTCATGCAGACGCCGACCGATCCAAGCCTCGCGCCGCCGGGGAAGCATATTCTCTCGATTTTTGCGCAATATTTCCCGTACGATCGGCCCGGCGGTTGGGATGCTGCGCGACGCACGGCGGCGGCGGATAAAGTCATCGCGTTGCTGGCACGTTATGCGCCGAATATCCCCAACGCGATCGAAGCGCAGCAGCTACTCGTTGCGCCGGATCTCGAGGAACGTTTCGGGCTCATCGGCGGACACATCTTTCACGGTGAGCTATTGCCGGGGCAGATCTTCGACGGGCGCTTCGGTGTGCGCGCTCCCGTTCGCGGGCTCTAT
>JAJXXM010000157.1 GCA_021781095.1 bacterium | reverse complement strand
GCCGATCCACGCTAGCCCCGCGCGCGCGGCGCGCGCCCGCTCGGCGACCGG
Source organism: bacterium (assembly GCA_021781095.1). The sequence goes on along the minus strand of JAJXXM010000157.1, from coordinate 3,314 downwards.
TGCGGTATCGCACGCGATTGCGGTGACGCTCTGCGCCGCCGCCGCATCGATCTGCGCGGCGAGGTCGTCAAGGATCGCACGGACACGCACGTGATAATCGCGCGACCATGCGTATTTGGAGACCCGGCCGCTCCCGGATCTCACGCGCTTGGCTGCAAGCCGCGCGTAGGGAATTGCCACGCAAATAACGCTGCGTGCCCGCTCGAGAATGCGCAGCGGGTCGGCGGCGGCATCGGCGTAGGCATCGCCGTATCCCCATGTCAGCAGATCGCCCCGCTCGAAGGAATCGCGCATCCGCGCGCGCGTCTCAACATCGACCGCAGCATCGGCGATGCGCGCGCGGACGCCGAGCGCCTTACTGCGTTCTTCGAGCGCTCTGCGCACGCTCGTGAGTGTCGCGTCGTCAGAGCGAAGCGAGATCGCCAAGAGGGCCTTTGGGGAAGGCGCGATCGATCGCCTCACATTCCTCGCGTGTCAGACGGATCTCGCCGGCGAGTGCATTTTCTTCGACGTGGGCGACGGAGGAGGCTTTCGGAATTGCAAAGAGCATCGGCTCGCGTGTGAGAAACGCAAGAACGATCGCGCGGACGCTCGTTCCGTGCGCAACAGCGATCTCGCGCAGCGTCGGATCGGCGAGCAATGCTGAAATCTTCTTTCTTCCAAACGGGGTATATCCGACGATTGCGATATCATGCAATTTCGCGTACGGGAAGAGACGATGCTCCGCCGTACGCTCGTGAAGATTGTAGAGTACCTGATCGCAGATCAACGGATAGGGCGCGAGCGCTTCGCGGGCGCGTTCGAGTTCTTCGAGATCGCAGTTGCTCACGCCGGCAAAGCGAATACTGCCGCTCTCGACGAGCGATCGCATGGCGCGCATCGTCTCTTCCAACGGATATTCGCCGCACCAATGCAGCAGATACCCGTCGAGATACGGCGTTCCGAGACGCTGGAGGCTCCGCTTCGCGGCGGCGAGCGTTCCGTCGTAACTCGCGTTGCTCGGAAGCACTTTGCTCACGAGGAAGAGCGACTCGCGTTCGAGCGGCGCGATCGCCTCGCCGACGATGCGCTCGACCTCGCCGGAACCATACATCTCCGCAGTATCGATATGCGTCATCCCCAACGCGACGCCGCGCCGTAAGGCGGCGATCGCCTCGCTGCGCCCCTTTTTGCTCTCGGGAATATTCCAGGTGCCTTGCCCGATCGTGGGCAGCACGATCCCCGTCCTACCGAATGCTCGCCGTTGCATGTTAGAAAAACTCGAACCCCGCATCGAGCGCGGCATAGCGAAGGAGTCCGCCATCGAGATGCGCCAAGCGTTTGAAGCCCGCATCGCGCAGGCGCCCGATCGCCCAACGCGAGCGCACGCCGACGCGGCATGCGACGATATAACGTTTCGCGCTATCGAGTTCGTGCATGCGCGCCTCCAATTGCGATGCGGGAACGTGCAGCGCGCCGGGAACGAGCCCGAGCGCCGCTTCGTGCGGTTCGCGAACGTCGAGCAGAATCGCCTCGCGCATCGCTGCGTCGAGATCCTCCGGAGCAATCTCGAGGACGCCGGCCAGCGGAGCTGCCGCCTCGTCGATGAGGTCGACCGGCTCGAAGAGCGTCGGCCGCTCGCCGCAGCGAATGCAATCGGGATCGCGTTCGAAACGCACCTCGCGGGTGCGAGCAGCGAGCGCATCGACGAGCATCAAACGCCCGCGCAGCGGTTCGCCGATCTGCAACAACGCCTTGAGCGCTTCGTTCGCTTGCCACGCACCGACGATTCCGGGTAATACTCCCAGAACGCCGCCCTCCGCGCAGGTCGGAACGCTTCCCGGCTGCGGGGCATGCGGAAAGAGACAACGATAGCACGGTCCCGCGGGATCGAAACGCGTCACCTGGCCGTCGAAGCGAAAGATCGCAGCGAAGATCTCGATCTTCCCTTCCAACGAGCAGGCATCGCTCGTGCAATACCGCGTGGTAAAGCGATCGCTGCAATCGATAACCACATCGTAGAGGCGCACCAGTTCGCGCGCGTTGCTCGCATCGAAGCGCATCTGTAACGCATCGATCGCAATTTGCGGATTGAGGGCATGGAGGCGCCGTGCCGCGACCTCGGCCTTCGGGGCTCCGATATCACGCTGCTCGAAAAGAATCTGCCGTTGCAGATTACTTTCATCGACACAATCGTCGTCGACGATGCCGATCCGACCGACGCCGGCCGCAGCGAGATAGGCGAGGACAGGCGCTCCGAGCCCGCCGGCACCGATGACCAACGCCCGCGCCGCCGCGAGGCGCTCCTGCCCCGCCAAGCCGATCTCGGGGATGAGGAGATGCCTGCTGTAGCGCCGCAGCGCATGCGTACCTGCGAAATTCACGACCTTGGGAAACGTTCGTCAAGCCACGCCAAAACCTCGGCGCGAGCGCGCGGTCCCGCGTCGGTATGATCGCTCTCGATGGTAACGAAGTGCTTCGCCTCCGGAGCGCGCTCGTAGAGGTCGCGCACGCTCGCCGGCGAGACCATCGCATCGGCGCTTGCTGCAACGTAGAGCGCTTGCCGACCGAGCAACATCGGCAGCCGACGATCGAGCCGACGATCGATCCCATCGACGAGCTCCGGGAGCGTGACGCCATCGACGTAACCGGAGCGAAAATCCGTCGCTCCCGCGCGCTGCAGCGCCGAGAGCGCGGTCGGCCGCCCATACCCGGTTGCAATCGCGACCGCCCCGAGCAGCGTGCGATCCTCCGCTGCGGTGAAGAGCGCCGCCATCGCGCCCATGCTGTGCCCCAACGTCAGCACGCGCGCATACCCATGCGAGCGCGCGAGCGCGACGACCGCCGCCATCGCCGCGACGGTATCCTCGGCATCGCGCAGCCGACCGCCGCTCGCACCGAGCCGATGTCCGGGAAAATCGAGCGAATAGATCGCGAATCCGTGCGCGGCGAGAAATGCACAGAGCGGATCGAGGTTGTGCTTGCTACTCGAATAACCGTGCCCGACGACGATCGCCAACTCGCGCGACCGACGCGGTTCGTAGGCAAGCGCGGCGATCGATCCGTTCTCGGTCGCGACGTGATGCAGATCGAGTTTCACCGATTCCCCTCACCGCAGTGATTCTCGATCCAGGCGTGCGCTCCATCGCGATAGCGCTCCTCTTTCCAAATCGGTGCGCGTTCTTTGAGTGCGTCGATCGCGCTGCGTGCCGCGGTGAACGCCTCGCTCCGATGCGGCGCAGCGGCGACGACGACGACGGCGATATCGCCGACGGCGAGCTCACCGATGCGGTGAACGATGGCGAGCCGTACCTCGGGCATCGTCGCTTGAATCT